>CANSQX010000107.1 GCA_947649225.1 uncultured Flavonifractor sp. | reverse complement strand
ACGCGGAGAAGATCTCCGACCTCAAGGGCGTGCAGATGAAGATCGAGTGGGGCAGCCAGATCCGCTCCTATGTGTTCATGCCCTACCAGCTGGTGAAGGACACCCGCACCAGCCACGAGACCAGCAATATCAACGGCGTCATGGACGGCGACCTGGACGGCTTCATCAACGCCTATCTGACGGCGGAGGCCACCGGGACCCTGGCCGCCAAGTAACGAGCAGACATGCCCCCTCCGCACAGCCCGACGGCGGCGGCGGGGGCGTTTTTTGCCCTTTTTGCAAAAGGTGCTTGACATATATCGATCATCTATCTATACTGATAGGTAGATAATCGAGCTATCAGGAGGCGAACACAATGGCGAAGGAGAAATCTGCCCCCGGCGGCACGGGGATGTTGCTGCTGTCTCTGCTGTCCCGGCGGGACATGTACGGCTACGAGATGATCGAGGAGCTGCGCCGGCGCTCCAACCGGGTGTTTGAGCTGAAGGCGGGCACCCTTTACCCCCTGCTCCACACCCTGGAGGCCCAGGGGCACGTGACGGCCTTCGACGGGGAGGCGGGGGGCCGGGTCCGGCGCTATTACCACCTGACCGAGAGCGGCCGGGCGGCCCTGGCGGAGCAGTCTGCGGCCTGGAACACCTACGCGGGGGCGGTCCGCGGGGTACTGGAGGGAGGTGAGCCCTGTGGCGCGTGAGGCACTGCGGCACTATCTGGACCAGGTGGGGGCGCAGATCCGCTGGCGGCGGGCCCGGAAGCCCCTGCTGGAGGAGCTCTCCGACCACATCGGCGACCAGGCCCGGGCCTATGAGGCGGAGGGCGTCCCCGGGCCGGAGGCCCTCGACCGGGCGGTGGCCGGGATGGGGGACCCGGTGGAGGTGGGCCGGGAGCTGGACCGGCTTCACCGGCCCCGGACCCATTGGGAGCTGGTGATCGTTGTGGCCGCGCTGGTGTGCGCCGGGGGAGTGGTCCAGACGCTGGCCTGGCCCGGCGATGCGGCCTACCTGCTGGGGCGGCATTTTACGAGGGCGCTGCCGGGCGGGGTCCTCTTTGTCCTGGCCTGGCTGTCCGACTATACCCGCCTGCTTCGTCGGAGAGCGACCCCCTGGCTGGTGCTGGGGGCCCTCGCCGCGGGCGGGCGGATCCTCCATGCCAACTGGGGGATCCTGAGACCTTATTGCTTCTGGTCCCCTGTATATCTCGATCTGCTGCTCCCCGTGGCCTATGCGGGCGTGCTGTGCCGCCTGAAGGGGCGGGGGTGGTTCACCGTCCTGCTGTGCGCTCTGGGGGCGCTGGCCTTACCCCTTTCGGCCCTGATGATCCCGCAGCTGTCGGCCGCCCTGGTCTCCGCCGCAGCCATGCTGCTGGTGCTGGGCGCGGCGGTCCGCCTGGGCTGGTTCTCCTGCAAGACGCCCCTGGGGCTGCTCTGCGCCTGGGGGCCGGCGGCGGGCCTGGGGGGATACTGCCTCTCAAGCGTGCTGGACTCCTCCCGCTGGCAGGTCTTCCTCCACCCGGAGCTGGACCCCCTGGGAGGCGGCTGGATGTACCTCCAGCTGCGGGCGGAAAACGGCCCGGACTGGATGAGCGGGGATCTGTGGACCCACGGGGACTTTATGCTGGCGGATCTGTCCTGGCAGACCGACGCGGGCCGCTGGGTGTACCTCCTGACGGCGCTGGCCTTTGCGCTCTTTGCCGCGCTGGCGGTCCGCCGGGTGGGGAGGCTCCACAGCACGGCGGGAAAGCTCATCGCCCTGAGCGCCCTCTGGGTGCTGCTGCTCCAGGCCGCCCTCTTTGTGGCCTTCAATCTGGGCTGGTCCCCGGTTGGGCCCCTGTCCCTGCCCTTCCTGTCCCACGGGGGGAGGTTTATGGCGGTCAACCTCCTGCTGGCGGGGGTGATTCTGTCGGTCCTCCGCATGGACGCCCTGGCCCGGGACGGACTCCGGCAGAGCCCTCTCCCCCAGCTCCCGGAGGGAACCGTCACCCTCCCCCTCCCCGGCGGCACGCTGGCCCTCACCTACCGGCGGCGGGAGCGCGGCGCAGATTTGGGCGGTACGCCCGCAGAGGAATAGCGGCCTGGTGTTCCGGCTCCGCCAGGGCCCTGGCCTCCGCCTCCCTTGAAAAGGGCGTCCAGACCTTTTTCTGTACAAGAGAGGACCGGCAGTTATCTGCCGGTCCTCTCTATACGTTTCGGATTCACTTCTGAGGCGCCTCTGGCTCTGATGTGGGCTGAATCGGGGCCTGGAGGCCGATCATATCGTCCACCGGCAGGGAGAACAGGAGGCCCTGCGCCTCGCTGTGGAGCCCCGCCGCCCGGCTGATGGCCTGCATCATCCCCTGCTTCTGGGCCCGGGGGGTGAGGATCGCCACGATCTCCTTCTCCGGCTGGAGGGAGAAGCCCAGCAGGTTCTCCCCGTCCTCAAAGCCCACCCGGCGGGCGTGGAGGGCGGTGCCTCCCCGGGCTCCCGCATCCCGGGCCGCGTCCATCACGGTGTTGATGCAGCCCCGGTTCACCACTGCGACAATCAGGTCATACTGGACGGTCTCTTCCACAGTCTGGACCTCCTTCTTTTTCTCATGGCCGCTCTTCAGGAGCTCCGGGCGGCACAGGATTTGGGGCGCATGGCCGCTGATGCCCGACAGTGGGAGGGTAAACAGGATCCCCCGCCCCGGGCTGGCGAGATGAAAGGCCTCGCTGCATTTGCGGATGATATCCGGAATCCGGGAGACGGGGGCCAGGGTGAGGACCACGTCCTTTTCAGTCTCAGACAGGCCGAAATAGTCCAGAATCACCGAGCTGGCGGTACCCAGCCCCATACAGAGATAGTCCAGATGGAGATTTTCCGCCCGGTAGAGGGAGGCGGCCGCCCGCCCCTTGTCCCGGTCCACGATAGTCACCAGCAGCTTGAGCCGCTCCAGGCGCTTGAGCTCGGTCATACCTCCGCCTCCTCGGTATAGTCGATGATGTCGTCAGACAGGACCAGGGACTGCTCCTCCTCGGGGGTGACATCCCGGGTCCGCCGCAGCTTGCGCTGGTAGACCAGGCCCAGGATCTGGATGGCAATCAGGGGGGTCATGGCCACCATGGCCACCACCCCGAAGGCGTCGGTGAGGATGTTGCCGTCCAGGGCCTCGCAGGCCCCCATGGCGAAGGGGAGCAGAAAGGTGGCCGTCATGGGCCCGGAGGCCACGCCGCCCGAGTCAAAGGCGATGGCGGTAAAGATCCGGGGGACCCTGAAGGCCAGGAGAACGGCGACGGCGTAGCCCGGGACCAGGAACCAGTAGATGGGGATCCCCAGCCACACCCGCAGCATGGCGATGCCAATGGAGCAGGCCACGCCGATGGACATGGCCAGTCCGATGGCCTTTTGAGGGATGGCCCCGGCGGTCACGTCCTCCACCTGCTTGTTGAGCACGTGGACGGCGGGCTCGGCGGCTACGATGAAGTAGCCCACCGCCATGCCGATGGGAACCAGGATCCAGTCCTGGGGGAGGGCGGCGATGGTGGCCCCCAAAAAGTGGCCGGCAGGCATAAAGCCCACGTTGGCCCCGGTGAGGAAGAGGACCAGGCCTATGTAGGTGTAGCAGATGCCCACTACAATTTTGATCACGGAGCGCCGCTTGAGCCTGATGGACACCAGCTGGAAGACGGCGAAGAAGAGGACCACAGGCAGCAGGCCCAGGGCCACCTCCTTCATGTAGTCGGGGAGTCCGGCCAGGAAGAGCTGTCCTGCATCCTGGGAGGTAGCCACCCGAGGGATGGAGAAGGGGGTATAGGCCACCTCTGTGGAGTGGTAGCACAGGCCCAGGATCATGACGGCCAGGATGGGACCCACGCTGCACATGGCCACCATGCCGAAGTTGTCCTCATCGCTCCCCTTTACGGCCGCCATGCCCACACACAGGGACATGATAAAGGGCACCGTGATGGGGCCGGTGGTGACGCCGCCCGAGTCGAACGCCACCGCCAGAAACTCGTTGGGCACGAAGAGGGACAGAAGGAAAACGGCGGCGTAGAGCACGATCAGCGTCAGGTGGAGAGGCAGGTTAAAGCGGCTGCGCAGCATGGAGAGCACCAAAAACGCGCCCACCCCGGCGGCTACTGTGAGGATAATCACCAGATTGGGGACGGCGGGGACCTGCTGGGCCAGAACCTGAAGGTCGGGCTCCGCGATGGTGACCACGAAGCCGATCAGAAAGCAGATGGCCGCCACCGCCGGCAGGCGGCGCAGCTTGCCCAGCCTGCCGCCCACCTGCTCGCCCATGGGCATCATGGCGATATCGGCCCCCAGGGAGAAGAAGCCCATGCCGATGATGAGCATGGCCGCCCCCAGCAGGAAGAGCATCAGGGTTCCAATGGGCATGGGGGCCAGGGTGAAGCTTAGCGCCAGAACAATGGCGGTGATGGGAAGCACGGAGGTGAGGGCCTCCGATATTTTTTCCTGGAGCTTTTTCCGCAAATCCTACACCTCACTCCGGGGTCCGCCTGTGGGGCGTTCCTTTCCATACGATACATCTATTGTACCATAAAAAACAAGACGCTGAAACCCCCATCTTTGTAAAAAATTTGTGAAACATGGCATACCGCCCAGCCGCGTCCTCTGTGTTGCGGCCAAGGCATACCCCGTTTCAGAATCAGCGCTCCAAGAACACCGGCGGCGGACCGGACAGGCCGGTCCGCCGTCAGAGGTCCGCATGGGGTGCGGCGCACTATTCGCAGGTAATCGCAGCCTCCAGAGGCACAATGTTCACATAGGTACGTCCCTGGCCGAAGACCAGAGGCTTGCCTGCGGCGTCGAAATAGTGCAGTTGACCGTCGGGGGCGGACTTGCGCCAGGTGATCGCCGTCATCTTCCCGCCGCAGGCGTAGATCCCGCTGCCGCCGCTGGACAGGTCCACGGTAATGTGGCCGTAGCTGTCCCCCGTGTTGCGGCAGGCGGTCTGGAGCACCACCACGTTGGCGACCGCCACCTGCTCGCCGGTATTGCCGTCGATGTAGGGCTTGCCGTACTCCTCCACCAGGTAGAGGCCACTGTCCGCGTCGTAGGTAAAGACGCCGGTTTTGTAATTGGAGTAGGGGACGGTGACGGTTGTGGCGGGGCTCCCGTTCTCCGGCGTGCCGTCCTCCGCGAAGGTCATCTCGTAGGTATAGCCCTCCTTATGGTCCCGGCGGAGGCTCTCGTAGCTGTCCAGCTTGGCGGCCACCGTCTCTCCGGTGGTGACCACGGTGTGCTCCAGGGAGTAGTGCTTCCGCCGCTCCGGGTCCCGCCACATGAGGTTCTCCCCGGCGGTATTGCTCATGTAGGGCCCCCGCACCCCGTCCAGGGCAGTGACGCCCCAGGCCTTGATCTTGGCGTAGGCGTCCTCGCTGCCGCCGGCGTGGATGTAGATGGCGTCGTGACCCAGGGCCAGCTCCAGGTAGTAGGGCCGGGAGGACCGAATGGAGCCGATGATGCCCGCCTCCCGGGGATCCTGATAGATCCCCAGCATTCGGGTGATGCCTCCCTCGGCGGGGACCTCATAGATGATGTCGGCCTGGGACTGGCCCTGCTGGGGCAGCGCTTCCCGCAGATTGTTGAGCATGATGGCCGCCGGGCGCTTCTGCACCCAGTCCTCCTCGATGGGCAGCCCGGTCAGCGGGTTGACCGGCCCGGCATAGGGGGTGGGCTCCGGCGTGAGGGTGGGGGTAGCCGCCGGGATCGGGGTGGCCGGCGCCGGTGTCGGGGTAGGCGCGGCGGTCTCCTGCCCGCAGGCGGATAGGAGCAGCAGCGCCAGGACCAGAGGGAGTAGTCGTTTTTTCATGGAGCGCCTCCGTTCGTCGTATTCTGTCTGTTTTTATCATACCTGTCGGGCAAAGGACAGTCAAGCGCCCGGGGCTGGAAAATGGGAAATGCGGACCGGCAATCGCCGGTCCGCATTTCCCAAGAAAGGTTAAAGAGAGAGAGAAGAGTACAGAAGAGGGGGAATATCGTAAACACGTTTCCGTGGTGTCTCTAGTCTGCCCTTACAGCCAAGGGCAGTGTCCGGGCCGCGAGGGTCCGGGGGCGTATGCACGCCCCCCTCGGGCGGTTCCGGTTATCCAGTGGTTCTGCTGTGACTTTACTATACCACGGGCTGCCATGGAATGGTTTACCGTTTTCTGAACTTCCTTTGAACAAATTGTTAAGATGCGGCCCGGCCATGCAGCGCTCCGGTTTACAAGGGAGCGGAAAGCTGGTATGATAGAGCCCAAGGAAGGAACGGCGTCCCGCCGGAATCATCACGCTTTCCGCGAGAAAAAGAGGTTGTGAACGATGGAATTTACCAAAGAGATGCGCGGCACCCACACCCTGTACCTCCCCGCCATGCTGGACCAGCATTTTCCCCTGATCCGCCACGCCCTGCGGGGAGAGGGCTACCAGGTCCGGGTACTCCGGAACGAGCCTCAGGAGGACAAATGTCCGAAAAACTGCGCCTGCTACCCGGTGTCCCGGATGGTGGGTCAGATGCTCTCCGCCCTGGACGGCGGGGACTGTGAAAATCCCCGGCGGTCGGCCTTTCTGCTGCCCCCGGCGGGGGCGGGGTGCGCGGGTGAGAACCACTTCCGCCCCATTGAACTGGCCCTGGAGGACGCGGGCTATCCGGACATTCCGGTTCTGGCCCTCAATGTGCGGGAGCGGCAGTTTTTCCCCGGCCTGACCCTGACGCCCGGCCTGGCCCGAAAAGCCCTGTCCGCCATTCTCCTGGGGGACATGCTCCAGCTGTGCCTGATGGACGCCGCCCCGGCGGAGGCCGAGCCCGGCGCCGCCGAGGCCCTCCACCGCCAGTGGCTCCACGACCTGGGACCCCAGATCGCCGCCGGCAAGACCTGCTCCGGCGCCCACCGCCGGGCCTGCTGCCGGGAGATTGTGAAGAGCTTTGCCGCCCTGCCCCGGCGGGAGGGGCCCGTGGTCAAGGTTGTGATGGCGGGAGAGCCCTACTTGAAATACTGCGCCGCCGGGAACCTGGATCTCCTCCATACCCTCTGGGCCCACGGCTGCAAGGTGTGGCTCTCCGGCTTTGTGGGCTTTGGCATCTGCGTGGTGGACGCCCTTCAGGAGCAGTTCGGCCGCCATGGGAGCCGGGCCCTGAAAAATGCCTGCGGCATGGCCCGGGATTACGCGCAGAAGCTCCAGCGGGAGCTGCTGGAGCTGGCGGCCGGGGCGGGACTGGACCACCCCTCCCTCTACCAGACGGTCAAGGAGCGGGCCGCCCAGGTTCTGGGCCCCCGTCCGGTGGACGACGCCTGGTATCTGGGGGCCGACGTGCTGGACGCTCTGGAGAGCGGGTACGATCTGGCGGTGATCCCCTGTGCCGCTGGGTGTCTGGGGCCGGAGCGCATCCGGCGCGAGGTCGCGGAGCCCCTGGGGAAGGTCAGGCCGGAGGCTCGGGTGTTTTTGCTGGACTATACTGCCCCCCCGGCGGACCGGGAGGCCGCCCTGGCCGGGCTTTTGGCGGCTCTGGAGGAGCGGCGGGCCTGACCGTACGCCCGGCCGGGCGTGCGCCGGTTCCGGTCTCCTTCGTTGACGGAAGGGTTAAAAAGTGGTATAATGAGCCTTAGATGGGAGGTGCTGTTATGAAACATATTATTGTCACCATTGGCCGGGAATACGGCTCCGGCGGACGGATTATCGCCCAAAAGCTGGCAGACGCTCTGGGTATCCGCTACTATGACAAGGAGCTGATCCAAGATGTGGCGCGCAGCACGGGCTTCTCCGAGGCCTATATTCAGGAGGCTGAGAAGCGGCCCACCGGCAGCTTTATCTACGACCTGTACACGGCGGTTCAGCCCGCCTCGGTGCCCGACCAGGTTTTCATCGCCCAGGCCAAGATCATCCGCGAGGCGGCGGACCGGGACTCCTGTGTGATTGTGGGGCGGTGCGCCGACTATATCCTCCGGGATCACCCCGACTGTCTCCGAGTCTTCATCTACGCGCCCTTGGAGGAGCGGGTCCGCCGGGCCCGGGAGGAGTACTACGCTCAGGCCCCCAACATGGACAGCTTCGTCATCCGTCAGGACAAGGCCCGTGCCTCCTACTACAACTACTTCACCACTGGCCGCTGGGGGGACCGCCGCGAATACGACCTCTGCGTCAACAGCCATATGGGCATTGACAACACCGTCGCTGTCATCCAAGCCGCCGCCTCTTTTTCTTAAAAAACCGGAAGCCCTTCGCGTCTGCGAAGGGCTTCCGGTTTTTATGGGAACAAGAATTACTTCAGGCTGAGGATCTGGCGGGCCTCGTCGGGGGTGGCGATCTCACGGCCGAACTCGTGGGCGACGCGGACCACGCGCTCCACGAACTGACGGTTGCAGTCAGCCAGCTGGCCCTTGGCGTACATGACGTTGTCCTCCATGCCCACGCGGACATGGCCGCCCAGAGCGACGGCGCCGTAGAGCATCTCCATAGCGCTGTGGCCCACGCCAAAGCAGCTCCAGGTGGAGCCCGGGCACAGGGAGTCCATGGTCTCCTTCATGAAGATCAGGTTCTTCATGGTGCCGGGGATGCCGTTGGCGCAGCCCATGCAGAACTGGAAGTGCAGGGGGGCCTTCAGGACGCCCTTCTTCAGGTAGTACTGGGCGTTGGCGATCATGCCGGGGTCAAAGGCCTCGATCTCGGGCTTCACGCCCCACTCCTGCATGTTGGCGCCCAGCTCCTCCAGGAACTTGGGGGGGTTCAGGAACAGGCCGCTGTGCAGCCAGTTCATGGAGCCGCAGTCGTAGGAGCCCATCTCGGGCTTGCACTCCTTCAGGTGGATCATGCGCATCTCGTCGGTGGCGTCCAGCTGGCCGGAGGTGGTCATGTTCAGGATGATGTCACAGTCGGGATGATTGGCCTTGAGCAGGTCGGCGGTCTTCTTGAAACGGACGGGATCCATCGCGCCCTTGCCCTTGTCGTCGCGCATATGGATGTGAGCGACAGCAGCGCCGGCCTTCCAGCAGTCATAGATGTCCTCGGCGATCTCCTCGGGAGTCATGGGGACGTTGGGGTTGTTCTCCTTGGTGGGCCAGGCGCCGGTGGTGGCGACGGTAATAATCAGCTTGTTCTTCAGAGCATCAGCCATGGGAAAAACATCCTTTCATGATAAGATTCTTGAAACACCGCAACGTACAGGGGGGACGGGCCCCCCTGTACATGTGCGGTCAGGCAGTCAGACTGCCACGGATTTGGTTGTAGCCGGACTTACTTGTTGCGGTTGAACAGCTTGCGCATATACTCGATGCCGCTGCCGCCATTGCCCTCTTCGGTCTCGAAGCCGGTGCCGCCGTACTTGTAGGTGCGGTCGGGCACGCCCTTGACCAGGTCGTCCTCGTCGATCTCAGCCACGCAGCGGGCCATGGAGCCGTCGCCCATGTACCAGCGCAGGGGGAAGCAGTTGAAGCGGAAC
>CANSQX010000106.1 GCA_947649225.1 uncultured Flavonifractor sp. | reverse complement strand
GAAGTACACAAAGGCTGAGCCCCCCAAGGTGTCCATCGGCGACACTGTCCGCGTCCATCTGCGGGTCAAAGAGGGCAACCGTGAGCGTATCCAGGTTTTTGAAGGCACCGTCATCGCCAAGAAGCACGGCGGCATTGAGGAGAGTTTCACCGTCCGCCGCATCTCCTACGGCATTGGTGTGGAGAAGGTCTTCCCCCTCCACGCCCCCACTATCGAGAAGATTGAGACGGTCCGCCGGGGCAAGGTCCGCCGGGCGAAGCTCTACTATCTGCGTGACCGCGTGGGCAAGAGCGCCAAGGTCAAGGAGCGCATCTGATTTTCCGCATCCAAAACAGCGTCCCCGCGGCTCCGGTCCTTGGCCGGAGCCGTTTTTTTATCAGCCGCCCGTCCGGAGCACGGAAGAGGGCGTCGAAAAGAGGACAGGCTATGGAGGGCAGCCGCTATGAACCAGATCCCCAGCCCGCACGAGGTATTTCCGAACGAATACCGGACTTCATGTTTTATCAAAAATGTGATTCGGGCTCCGAATATCGTGGTGGGCGATTATACCTATTATGACTGCGACAGCCACCCGGAGGCTTTCGAGCAGAACAATGTCCTGTTTAACTATCCGGAATTTGGAGACCGGCTCATCATCGGAAAGTTTTGTGCCATCGCCTCCGGCACGAAGTTCATCATGGGCCCGGCCAATCACCGCATCAGCAGTGTAACCACATACCCGTTCCACGTATTCGGCGGGCCTTGGAGCGAGAGGACGCCGCCGCACCTGGCGCAGCTGCCGGTAAAAGGTGACATTGTCGTAGGAAATGATGTCTGGATCGGGCGGGAGAGCATCATTATGCCGGGGGTCAAGATCGGAGACGGCGCCATTGTAGCGGCCTATTCCGTGGTGACAGCGGAGGTTCCGCCGTACAGCGTCGTGGGAGGCAACCCGGCCAGATTCCTCAAGCAGCGGTTTGACGGCGAGCTGATCGCGCTCCTTCAGAAGCTGCGGTGGTGGGATCTGGAGCCGGAGCAGCTGGTAGAGTATCTGCCGCTGCTGTGCGATCCGGATTTGGAAAAGGTCCGGCGCATTTTGAAGGAGACGGTATCCAAACCGGACGGGCCGTAAGGAGCCGCTATCCTCACATCCGCAGATGGACAACAGGGAGGGAACGCCCATGGATATCCAGTGGTATCCCGGTCATATGACCAAGACCCGGCGGCAAATCCAGGCCGATTTGAAGCTGGTGGACCTGGTGGCCGAGCTGACCGACGCCCGGATTCCCGTCTCCAGCCGCAACCCGGATATCGACGCCCTGGTGGGGGACAAACCCCGGCTGCTGGTCCTCAACCGGGCCGACCAGGCGGACCCGGCCATGAACCGGATCTGGGCAGAGTGGTTCCGGAGCCGGGGCCTGGCTGTGCTGGAGACCAACGCCCGGGACGGAAAAGGTGTTAACCAATTTTCCTTTGCAGTAAAAACCGTGCTCAAGGACCAGCTGGCCCGCTGGAAGGAGCGGGGGCTGGTGGGCCGGCCCATCCGGGTGATGGTGGTGGGGGTGCCCAACGTGGGAAAATCCACCTTCATCAATCGGGTGGCCAGGCGGAAATCAGCCAAGGCAGGGGACCGCCCCGGTGTGACCCGGGGTAAGCAGTGGATAACGGTGGACCCAGGCATGGAGCTGCTGGATACCCCCGGCATCCTGTGGCCCAAGTTCGAGGACCCGTCCACCGGCTTTCATCTGGCTTTCACCGGTGCGGTCAAGGACGAGATCATGGACGTGGAGACCCTGGCCTGCCATTTGATGGAGCTGCTGGCGGCCCGGTATCCCCAGGCCCTGACGGACCGCTACCGCCTCACCCCCGAGGCGGGCGAGGCGGGATGGCAGCTCCTGGAGCGGACGGCGCGCAAGCGGGGATTTCTCATCTCGGGCGGGGAGCCCGACACCGGGCGCATGGCGCGGATTCTGCTGGACGAGTACCGATCCGGCAAGTTGGGCGCCTTTACACTGGAGTCTCCCCAGCCGGACACCGACGGGGAGGACGGACATGGATCTGTGGGAGCTTGAGCGGAGCTGCTGGGACCGGGGCTATGCCCTGGTCTGCGGCGCAGACGAGGCCGGGGCCGGCCCGCTGGCCGGGGCGGTCTACGCCGGGGCGGTGATCCTGCCCCGGGAACTGGACATCCCGGGCCTCAACGACTCCAAGCAGGTCAAGCCCAGGGACCGGGATCGCCTGTTCGACGTGATTCGGGAGCAGGCTGCGGCCTGGGCGGTGGCCTGGGCGGACGAGGGCGAGATCGACCGCATCAACATCCTGAACGCCAGGATGCTGGCCATGGACCGGGCCATCCGGGCCCTGAATCCGGCGGCGGACTACGCACTTATTGACGGCAACCGCAGTAAAGGGATTTTCCTTGCCAATGAAACCGTGGTCAAGGGGGATAGCCGCAGCGCCAGCATTGCGGCGGCCTCCATCCTGGCCAAGGTGAGCCGGGACCGCTATATGGAGGAGATGGCCCAGAGATACCCGGAGTACGAGTTTGAGCGCCACAAGGGCTATCCCACCAAGCGGCACTACGAGCTTTTGCGAAAGTACGGTCCCTGTCCCATCCACCGGACGACCTTTTTAAAGAAGCTGTGAGCGGGGAAGGGGCCCGGCGGCTGGGCCGGTGGGGGGAAGACCAGGTGGCGGCAGACCTGTGCCGGAAGGGCTTTCACATTCTGGCCCGGGGCTACCGCAGCCGGTTTGGAGAGATCGACCTGATTGCAGAGGATGACAAGTACTTAATCTTTACAGAGGTAAAGCTGCGAACCAGCGAGGCCTTTGCCCCCGGCCGGGCGGCGGTGGACGCCCGAAAACAGGCACGGCTGCGGGCCACGGCGGAGCTCTACCTGGCCGAACACCCGGAGAACCCGCGCCAGCCCCGGTTTGACGTGGCTGAGGTGTTGGCCCCGGCGGGCCTGCGGACCGAAGCGCCGCGGATCCTCTATCTTGAGAACGCGTTTTAGGACATACAGGACTTTGACAGGAGAGGAGGGACTTGCCATGGCGGCCATCAGCCTCTTTGACGGGCACTGTGATACCCTGATGCAGATCGGCATGAACGGTGGCGGGCTCCGGCGGCGGGAGGGGCATCTGGATCTGGCCCGTACCCGCCCTCTGGCGCGGTACGCCCAATTTTTCGCCATCTTCGGTGCGGCGGAGGACCTTCCGCCGGGACGGACGCTCCCGGCCGGCCGGCTGTGGCCGGTTTTTCTGGAGCAGCACCGCCTCTTCCGGCGGGAGATGGCTTGCAATGGGGACTGGATCCTGCCCTGCCGCAGCGGGGCGGAGGCGTGGGCCGCCTTTTCGGCCCATAAATCTGCCGCCTTCCTGTCGGTGGAGGGGGCAGAGCTGCTGGACTGCGACCTGGAAAAGCTGGAGCGGGCCCACCGGATGGGGGTCCGGGCGGTCAATCTGACTTGGAACCACGCCAACGCTCTGTCGGGCTCCAACGCAGAGGAGCCGGAGCGGGGGCTGAGCCCCCTGGGGCGGTCCTTTGTAGTCCGGCTGGGGGAGCTGGGGATGCTGGCCGACCTGTCCCACCTGTCCGATCCGGGCTTCCGAGACGTGGCGGAGATGAGCCAAAAGCCGCTCTTTGCCAGCCACTCCAACGCCCGGGCGGTATTTTTCCACCCCAGGAACTTGACCGACGCGCAATTTACTGCCATAATAGACAGCAACGGCGTGGCGGGGCTCAACCTGTACGCCAATTTCCTGGGAGAGCGCCCGGATGCCGATACCGTGATCGCCCACCTGGAGCACTTCTGGAGCCTGGGCGGCGAAAAGCACGTGGCCCTGGGCGGGGATTGGGACGGCTGCTCCGCCCTGCCTGCGGGCTTTCAGGGTATCCAGGACATGGAGCGGCTCTATGACCGCCTGCTTCAGCGCAATTACGGGACGTCCCTGCTGGACGATCTCTTCTTTAATAATCTAATGAGGGTAGTGAGCGAAGTATGTACTATGTGAGCACACGGAATAAGGAGCAGCGGCGCACGGCGGCCGAGGCCATCTCCCAGGGGCTGGCCCCCGACGGCGGCCTGCTGACCCCGGAGGTCTTCCCCAAGCTGTCCCAGAACGCCCTGGAGAGCCTGCGGGACATGTCCTACCAGCAGCGGGCGGTCTACGTGATGGGGGCCTATCTGGACGATTTCACCGCCTCCGAGCTGTCCGGCTTTGCGGACAAGGCCTATGGCCCGGACAAGTTCGACACCCGGGCGGTGGCCCCGGTCCGGGCGGTGGACCCGCAGACCTCCTGCCTGGAGCTGTGGCACGGCCCCACCTGCGCCTTCAAGGACATGGCCCTCCAGATGCTGCCCCACCTGCTGTCCGCCTCCCTGGTGAAGAACCAGGAGAAGAAGACGGCCTGCATTCTGGTGGCCACCTCGGGGGACACCGGCAAGGCCGCCCTGGAGGGCTTCCGGGACGTGGACCGGACCCGGATTCTGGTTTTTTACCCCAAGCACGGGGTCTCGGCGATTCAGGAGCTCCAGATGGTCACCCAGGAGGGGGGCAACGTGGGGGTCTGCGCGGTGGAGGGCAACTTTGACGACGCCCAGACCGGGGTGAAGCGGCTCTTCTCCGATCCCGCCCTGCGGGAGACCCTGGCCGGCCGGGGATACTTCTTCTCCTCGGCCAACTCCATCAACTGGGGCCGGGTGCTGCCCCAGATCGTCTACTATGTGTCGGCCTACTGCGACCTTTTGCGGGACGGTCGGATCGAAAAGGGGGAGGCCGTCAACGCCTGTGTCCCCACGGGCAACTTCGGCAACATCCTGGCCGCCTACTACGCCAGGGAGATGGGGGTGCCCATTGCGAAGCTGATCTGCGCCTCCAACGCCAACAACGTGCTGACCGACTTCCTGCACACCGGCGTCTACGACCGCAACCGTACCTTCTACAACACCCTGTCCCCCTCCATGGACATCCTGATCTCCTCCAATCTGGAGCGGCTGCTCTTCGCCCTCTCGGGGAAGGACGACGCTGCGGTGCGGGGCTATATGGAGCAGCTCTCCGCCGCCGGGCGGTACGACGTGGGGGAGGCCATGAAGGCCAGGCTGGCCCGGCAGTTCGCCGCCGGCTTCTGCGGCGACGCCCGGACCCAGGACGTGATCGGGGCCATGTGGCGGGAGAAGCAGTATCTCATCGACCCCCACACCGCTGTGGCCTTCGACGTGCTGGACCAGTACCGCCGGGAGACCGGGGACGGGACCCACACGGTGGTGGTCTCCACCGCCAGCCCCTTCAAGTTCTGTGACAGCGTTTTGAGCGCCATCGGGGTCTCCCGGCCGGCCCAGGGCACCGCCCTCATCGACCAGCTGGCCGAGGTGACCGGCGTCCCCGCCCCAGCCCCCCTGTCCGCCCTGAAGGGGAAGGGGGTCCGCTTCCGGGCGGACACCGACCAGGCGCACATGGCGGACAAGGTGCTGGAGCTGCTGAATTAGCGCGCCGGCATGAGACGGGGGCTATGGAGCGAGTCCTTCTGCCTGCGCACGGACCGCGACGCCGTGGCCGTCATGGCCTGCCTGCGCCGCCATACCCTGACGGGGGAGTGGGACGACGGGCATAAGCCGGAGCCCTGCTGGAGGGGACGCTGACTTTCAGCGGCACGTCCTTCCGGATTGCCGTCCGCGGCCTTGGCCGCAATTCCCGGCGGGTGATCTGGCGCTGCACCCTCACCGGCGGCCCGGAGGGCTCACGCCTGGAGGTGCGGGCCGGATGCCACCGGCTCACCATGGTCCTGACGGGGCTCTGGTTTGGCCTGCCGGCGTGGGAGACCCTGTGCCCGGCGGTCTCCTGTGCGGGCTGGGTATGGGCTGCCACCCTCCCGTTTTGGGCTGTCGGCCTGGGATTGGGCGCCCTCTGCTTTTGGATTCCGGAGCGGAGGGCCAAAGAGCGGCTGTGCCGCATCCTGAATGGAACACTGGAGCAGAAAGGGGCGTGACGGATGGCCCTCTATGTCATTGGAGATACCCATCTCTCCCTGGGGAGCGACAAGCCCATGGATGTCTTCGGCGGCGGCTGGACGGGGTACCTGGACAAGCTTTCCGCCGGACTTGGGGTGCTGAGGCCGGAGGATACCATCGTGCTCTGCGGGGACATCTCCTGGGGCATGACCCTGGCGGCGGCCCGGGCGGACTTCGCCTTTTTGGACGCCCTGCCGGGGCGCAAGCTTCTCCTTAAGGGCAACCACGACTACTGGTGGACCACCGCCGCCAAAATGAACGGCTTTTTTGCGGAGCACGGTTTTTCCACCCTCCAGATTCTCCACAACAACTGCCACACCTATGGGGACTGGGCCCTGTGCGGCACCCGGGGCTGGTTCTACGAAGAGACCGGGGATCAGAAGGTCTTCCGGCGGGAGGTCATGCGGCTGGAGGCATCCCTGAAGGCGGCGGGGGAGCGGCCCAAGCTGTGCTTCCTCCACTACCCGCCCTGCTACCAGGGCTACCGCTGCCCGGAGATCCTGGAGCTGCTGGAGCGCTACGGCGTGGAGCGCTGCTATTACGGCCATCTCCACGGCGGCAGCCACCGCCTGGCGGTGGAGGGAAGGTACGGCGCGGTGGAGTACCACCTGGTCTCCGCCGACTATGTGGAGTTCCGGCCGCAAAAAATCTGTGAATAAATCAAAAAAACTATGGAAATCTTCCGCAACATCTGGTAAGATAAAGCGGATATTGTAACAGGCTCCTGCGGGCAAGCGCGGGGCCGACAGGAGGAAGTAACAACATGAATGTCAAGAGCGTCGAAAAAAAGGAAAAGAGCACGGTAGAGCTGACCATCGAGGTGAGCGCCGCAGAGTTTGAGGCCGCCATCGAAAAGGTCTATAAGCGGCAGCGCGGCAGCATCAATGTGCCTGGTTTCCGCAAGGGGCACGCCCCCCGTAAGATCATTGAGGGGATGTACGGGGCCGGCGTGTTCTATGAAGACGCCATTAACGAGTCCTATCCCGCTTTCTATGAGCAGGCGATGGAGCAGGAGAAGCTGGAGTCGGTGGCTTACACCGACATCAAGGTGGTGGAGATGGGCAAGGACGGCTATACCTTCACCGCCACCACCACCATCCGCCCCGAGGTCAAGCTGGGCCAGTACAAGGGCCTGACCGTCCCCGCCCAGGTGGTGGACGTCACCGACGAGGACGTGGAGAACGAGCTCAAGCCCTACATCAACCGGGCCACCCGCCTGGTCACCGTGGAGCGGGAGGCCAAGCTGGGCGACACGGCTGTGATCGACTTCGAGGGCTTTAAGGATGGCGAGCCCTTTGAGGGCGGCAAGGGCGAGGGCTTCAGCCTGGAGCTGGGCTCCGGCTCCTTCGTCCCCGGCTTTGAGGACCAGGTCGTGGGTATGAAGGCCGGCGACGAGAAGGATCTGGACATCACCTTCCCCGAGGACTACCACGAGGATCTGGCGGGCAAGGCTGTGGTCTTCAAGGTCAAGGTCCTGGAGGTCAAGGAGAAGGAGGAGCCTGTGGTGGACGACGAGTTCGCCAAGGACGTCTCCGAGTTCGAGACTTTGGAGGAGTTCAAGAAGTCCCTGGCGGACAAGCTCCGGGAGCGCCGCGAGACCCAGGCCAAGCGGGACTATGAGGACGCCGCCATCCGCCTGGTGGTGGAGAACATGGAGGCGGAGATCCCCGAGGCCATGGTGGAATACCAGGCCGACCGCCTGCTGGACAACTACGCCCGGCGGATCACCGCCCAGGGTATCCCCTTTGAGAATTACCTCCAGATGATGGGGATGACCATGGAGGATATGAAGAAGAACGCCGCCGAGAGTGCCGGCGAGTTGGTTCGCCGGGAGCTGGCCCTCCACGCTGTGGCCGAGGCCGAAAACCTCGCTGTCACCGACGAGGAGCTGGAGCCCGTCTATGAGGACCTGGCCAAGCAGTACCATGTCCCCGTGGAGGAGGCCAAGGAGCACATCCCCGCCGCCGACATCCGCAAGGACCAGCTGGACAAGAAGGCGGTAGAGCTGATTGTGAACAGCGCCACCCCCGGCGCCCCCGAGGCCAAGGCGGAGGCGGAAGAGGCTCCTGCCGGGGAGAAGCCCAAGCGGACCCGCAAGACCGCCGCCAAGAAGGCGGAGGACGCTGCCGAGGGCGAAGAGAAGCCCAAGAAGCGCACTACCCGGAAGAAGGCCGAGGCCCCTGCCGAGGCTCCGGCTGAGGAGAAGACCGAGGAATAAGTTTCCTCCGGGCGGGCATACTTTGGTGTGTGACTGTGCCCGCCCCCGCACGGGATGGGGGGATACAGCCGCGTATCCTACATCTGAGACAAAGGAGATCCAGAAACCATGAGTTTAGTTCCCTATGTAGTAGAGCAGACCAACCGGGGCGAGCGGTCCTATGACATCTTCTCCCGCCTGCTGAACGACCGGATCGTCTTCCTGGGCGAGGAGGTCAACGCTACCACCGCCAGCCTAGTGGTGGCCCAGCTCCTGTACCTGGAGGCCCAGGATCCCGACAAGGAGATCCAATTCTATATCAACAGCCCCGGCGGTTCCGTCACCGACGGTATGGCCATCTATGATACGATGCAGTACATCAAGTGCGATGTGTCCACCATCTGCATCGGCATGGCGGCCAGCATGGGGGCCTTCCTCCTGTCCTCCGGGACCAAGGGCAAGCGACTGGCCCTGCCCAACGCCGAGATCATGATTCACCAGCCCTCGGCGGGCACCCAGGGGCAGATCACCGATATGGCGATCCATCTCAAGCGCCTGGAGATCATCAAAAAGCGGATGAACCATATTCTGTCCGAAAACACCGGCAAGCCGCTGGAAATTGTCACCGCCGACTGTGAGCGGGACAACTTCATGTCTGCGGAGGAGGCGGTGGAGTACGGCCTCATCGACAAGGTCATTACGCACCGATAAGAAACGAAGCGGGAGCGGGGGTGCGCCGGGCGGCGCCATCCCGCTCCCCTGAGTAAGGGGGCGGCAAGATGCCGAAAAACGACGAACGAAAGCCCGTGCGCTGCTCCTTTTGCGGCAAGCACCAGGAGCAGGTGTCCCGCATCATTGCGGGGCCGGGGGCCTATATCTGCAACGAGTGCGTCCACCTGTGCATGAGCATCCTGGACGACGCCTATGACCCGGAGGAACCGGAGAGCTCCAATATCCCGGACGTGATCCCCACCCCCCGGGAGATCCGCAGCGTGTTGGATCAGTATATCATCGGGCAGGACGATGCCAAGGTGGCCCTCTCGGTGGCGGTCTACAACCACTATAAGCGTATCTACTTCGGCGGCGGGGACGATGTGGAGCTCCAGAAGAGCAACATCCTCCTGATCGGCCCAACTGGCTGCGGCAAGACCCTCTTTGCCCAGACACTGGCCCGAATCCTGAAGGTCCCCTTCGCCATCGCCGACGCCACCACCCTCACTGAGGCGGGCTATGTGGGCGACGACGTGGAGAACATCCTGCTGCGGCTGGTTCAGGCTGCGGACTTTGACGTGGAGCTGGCCGAGCGCGGCATCATCTACGTGGACGAGATTGACAAGATCGCCCGCAAGAGCGAGAACACCTCCATCACCCGGG
>CANSQX010000105.1 GCA_947649225.1 uncultured Flavonifractor sp. | reverse complement strand
CGCCCCGGTTTTTTCCGTGTATCGCGCTTCATGCGTTTGGATACAACTATTCTAAATGGAGGTTACTGCAAAAATGAAGAAGACTAGACTTCTGTCTCTGCTCCTGGCGGCGGCGATGCTGATCGCGCTGCTGGCCGGCTGCGGCGGCGGCACCGCTGCGGACGACCCCACAACCACCCCCGACGCCCCCCCGGCCGATACCACCGCCCCCGACGACACCCAGACCCCGCCCCCGGCCGACGGCCCCTTTGACATCAACGTGTGTTTTGCGTCCGAGCCCGAGACCATGGACCCCAACCTGAACCGCTCCGTGGACGGCGCCGTCATGGCCCACCACGCCTTTGAGGGCCTGTACAAGTGGGTGGACGACGGCACCGGCAACGCCGTGCTGGAGCCCGGTCAGATCGCCGGCGAGCCTGAGAAGGTCACTGACGAGGAGACCGGCGCTGTCACCTACACCTACACCCTGCGCGACGATATCAAGTGGAGCGACGGCCAGCCCGTCACCGCCAAAGACTTTGAGTTCTCCTGGAAGCGCCTGGTCACGCCCGACCTGGCTGCCCCTTACAGCTATATGATCAACATGGTCCGGAACGCCAACGAGGCTGTCGCCGGCGAGGTGGATCCCAGCGAGCTGGGCATCACTGCCGTGGACGAGAAGACCCTGGTGGTGGAGCTGACCTATGACTGCCCCTATTTTAAGGAGATCTGCGCGTTCCCCACCTGTATGCCTCTGCGTGAGGACATCGTGACCGCCGACGAGACCGGCTGGTTCCGCAGCCCCGAGACCTATGTGTGCAACGGCCCCTACAAGATGAACGAGTGGGTCAACAACGCCTCTATCACCTTCGTGCCCAACGACCAGTACTATGGCGGCAACGACGGTCCCGACTCCATCACCTTCAAGCTGATGGACGACAACCGCGCGCAGCTGACTGCCTTTAAGGGCGGCGAGCTGGACTATATGCAGAATCCTCCCCCCGATGAGATCGCCTCCCTGCTGGCCAGCGGCGACCTGATCCCCGGCGACTACCTGGGCACCTACTATGCCTGCTTCAACAACGCCAAGGCTCCCTTTGACAACATTCTGGTCCGCAAGGCGTTCTCTCTGGCCATCGACCGCAACTACTTGGTGGAGCAGGTCACTCAGGTGGGCGAGTATCCCGCCGGCGGCTGGGTGCCCGCAGCCTGCTATGACGTGGACGGCCCCGACGGCCCCGACTTCCGTACCGTGGGCGGCGACTATGTGAGCGTGGATCCCGCCGACTACGAGGCCAACTGTGAGGAGGCCCGCGCCCTCCTGGCCGAGGCGGGCTACCCCAACGGCGAGGGCTTCCCCGCCATCACCTACCTGTACAATACCGACGACCGTCACAACGCCATCGCCGTGGCGCTCCAGCAGATGTGGAAGGAAGTCCTGAACGTCGATGTGACCCTGGATAACCAGGACTGGAACGTGTTCCTCCAGACCCGTACCGCCGGTGAGTACAGCATCTGCCGCAACGGCTGGATTGCCGACTTCAACGACCCCATGAACTTCCTGGATATGTTCCTGACCGGCGGCGGCAACAACGACTCCCACTACGCCAGCGAGCGCTATGACGCCCTCATCAACGAGGCTCTGGTCACCGCCGATCCTCAGAAGCGCATGGATCTGATACACCAGGCTGAGGACATCATGATCGGCGAGGACGCCGCCATTGCGCCTCTGTTCTACTACAACCAGCCCTACCTGATCTCCGACCGGGTGAACGGAATGTACTACACCCCCCTGGGATACTTCTTCTTTATACACTGCACCCCCGCCGCTTAATTCTTCTTTCTTGTGAGAGAGGCAGTCCTTCGCACATGCGAAGGGGGCTTTCCGTAGCGAAAGAATCTCATTTGGCAGGACGAAAGGGCGAAGCCAGGCGGCTTCGCCCTTTCTTTTTTGTTGTCTTTGACGAATGAATAAATATTGCAATTTCTGTGAATAGGTTGTATAATACTCAGCGTACCTGCAAACCATTTACAGTTTAGGAGAGAATGAATATGAAGAAACTGCTTGCACTGATCATGGCTGCGGCCCTGGGCGCGGCTCTGCTTACCGCCTGCTCCGGCGGCACCCAGCCCGGCGATGCCGCCACCCCCGATCCCGCCCCCGCCGGGGACGCTACCCCCGCCCCTGACGCCGCCGACGCCGGCGATACCGAGCCCGCCGGCGATGCCGCCTTCACCACCGTGGAGCCCGGCAAGCTCCATATGTCTACCAACGCCGCCTTCCCTCCCTATGAGATGACCACCGACGACGGCGGCTTCGAGGGCATTGATATTGAGGTGGCCGGGGCCATCGCCGAGAAGCTGGGCCTGGAGCTGGTGGTGGACGACATGGGCTTTGACGCCGCCCTCACCGCCGCCCAGACTGGCCAGAGCGACATCGCCATGGCCGGTATTACCGTCACCGAGGAGCGCCTGGAGGTCATGGACTTCTCCGACAGCTACGCCACCGGCATTCAGGTGGTCATTGTTCAGGCCGGTTCCCCCATCGCCACGGTGGACGACCTGGCCAACGCCGAGATGATCGGCACCCAGAAGGCCACCACCGGCAGCATCTACTGCTCCGACGACTACGGCGCGGAGCACGTCACCGAGTTTGACACCGGCGCGCTGGCCGTCATGGCGCTGATCAACGGCCAGGTGGATGCGGTGGTCATCGACAACGAGCCCGCCAAGGCCTTCGTGGCCGCCAACCTGGACGACGACGGCAACCCCCTGCTGACCATCCTGGATACCGAGTACGCGGTGGAGGACTACGCGATCGGTGTGGCCAAGGGCAACGAGGCCCTGCTGGACGCCATCAACACCGCCATGGCCGAGCTGAAGGCCGACGGTACCTTCCAGAACATCGTGGACCAGTATATTACCGCTGAGTAAACGACGCAGAAAAGGGCGGCTTTTTTCGAGCCGCCCTTTTTTGCCATAAGGAAAGGAGGCGGCCCCTATGAGCATCGAAATAACCTGGCTGAGCAAGCTGGGGGCTCAGTTCCAGCGGGCCTTTCTCGAGGGCGATCGCTGGAAGCTCTACCTGCAAGGGCTGGGCGTCACGCTGGAACTGACGGTAGTGGCCCTGATCCTGGGGGTGATTCTGGGCCTGCTGGTGGCCATCGTCCGCACGGCCCACGATCAGCAGCGCCTGGACCGGCGCCAAAATCCCCTGCTGAGCATTCTGAATGTGATCTGCCAGATCTACACCACGGTGATCCGGGGCACGCCCATGCTGGTGCAGCTGTTCATCTGGACCTTTGTGCTTCTGCCCGCCGAGCGGAACAAGGTCCTGGTGGGCTTCATCGGCCTGGGGGTCAACTCCGGGGCCTATGTGGCGGAGATCATCCGGGGCGGCCTGATGAGCGTGGACAGCGGCCAGAGCGAGGCGGGCCGCTCCCTGGGTCTCAACTATGTGGATACCATGCGGTTCATTGTCATTCCCCAGGCCTTTAAGAACATTTTGCCCTCCCTGGGCAACGAGTTTATCACTCTGTTTAAGGACACCTCTCTGGTGCAGGCCATCGGCGGCATGGAGATGCTCTATTACGCCTACACCATCGGCGGCCGGACGTTTGACTATATGCCTCCGCTCCTCGGCATCGCCGCCATGTACTTAGCGATCGTCATCATCTTCACCTGGCTCCAGGGCAGGCTGGAAAGGAGGCTGCGTCAAAGTGATCGACGTTAAAAACCTCTCCAAATCCTTCGGAAAGCACCTGGTGCTGGACGGCATCTCGGAGCACATCGCCCCGGGGGAGAAGGTGGTGGTGATTGGGCCCTCGGGCTCGGGCAAGTCCACCTTCTTGCGGTGTCTGAACCTGTTGGAGCTCCCCACCGGCGGCAACATCACCTTTGACGGGGTGGAGATCACCAGCCCCAAGACCGATATTAACGCCGTGCGGCGGCAGATGGGCATGGTGTTCCAGCATTTCAACCTCTTTCCCAACATGACCATCCGGAAGAACATCACTCTGGCCCCGGTGCGCACGGGTTTGATGAAGCAGGACGAGGCCGACGAGGAGGCCAAGCGCCTGCTGGACCGGGTGGGGCTGGGGGACCGGGGGGAGAGCTATCCCTCCCAGCTGTCCGGCGGCCAGAAGCAGCGCATTGCTATTGTCCGGGCTCTGGCCATGAAGCCCAAGCTCATGCTCTTTGACGAGCCCACCTCGGCCCTGGACCCGGAGATGGTGGGCGAGGTGCTGGAGGTCATGAAGGAGCTGGCCCATGAGGGCATGACCATGGTGGTGGTGACCCATGAGATGGGCTTTGCCCGGGAGGTGGGCACCCGGGTGCTCTTCATGGACGGCGGCAAGATTCTGGAGCAGGACGAGCCCGCCGCCTTCTTCGACCACCCCAAGGAGGACCGCACCAAGGAGTTTCTGTCCAAAGTCCTATAACCTACTTTCTTTCGAGAAAGAAAGTAGGCAAAGAAAGCTTTATGCTGCGAAGTGCGGCGGTTGTTTGTAGCTTTCTGCCCCTGACAGAGGTGAGGCGTCTGTCCGTGCCTGCGTTCTTTCGGGCGGGAAAGCAGGCAAAGAGAGCTTTAGGCTGCGGAGTGCGGCGGCTGTTTGTGGCTTTCTGCCCCTGACAGAGGTGAGGTGTCTGTCCCTGACTGCGCTCTTTTGGGTGGGAAAGCGGGCAAAGAGAGCTTTATGCTGCGGAGTGCGGCGGTTGTTTGTGGCTTTCTGCTCAGAGATCCCCTTATTTCTCAAAAAAAGCATCGCCCTGCCGGAATGGCGGGGCGATGCTTTTTGCGTCAGACAGCGTCCACAAATACAGACAGGGAATCGGACTCCCGGTGGGCGTCCAGCCAAGCGAAGAGGTCCTCCAGCGTCTTGGACTCGGCCAGCAGTACCTGCTGCTGGCGGCAGCGCTCCAGCCACTGGTCAACCATGAGCGACCGCCAGTCCACGGGGCCCGGCTCGACCTTGACGGTGGGCCCCTGGGTCAGATCCACCCGGACCAGCTGGATGCCCATGGCGTCCATGTACTGCTCCTGGCTGAAAATCCCCATGTCCCGCAGGGTTTCCAGCGCCTCGATCCGCTGGAACAGGGAGAGCTCGCCGGAGTACCGCTCCCGCAGCCAGGCCAGGTTTTCCTCGGTCTCCCCCCGGGACTCCGGGAGGACCCGGGGCGGCTGCTGGGCCGCCCATTTGCGGTAGTCCTCCATCATCATCAGGAAGGGCGAGGAAGTGACCCGCCCGCTCAGCAGGCTGGTCTGGTACTTCTGCTCATAGGTTTTCAGGGCCTGATCCAGCTGGCCGGCGAAGGAGGCTCCGCCGGTTTTGGCGCTCTGCCGGCCGGCGTATGCGCTGGGGACGGTGCGTGTTCCGCTGCTGTGAATGGCTTCTGTCATCTCTGTTTCCTCCTTATTTGATGTGGGCAAATCACAGGAAATAAGAAGGAGCGCGGGGTTTACCAAACTTGACAGATCTAGTTTATCAAATCTCTTCAAAAAAAGCAAGGAGAAATGCGCCCCGCCTCACAGATATCACATACCCTTGGGGTAAAAGGCCGGTTCAGACGGTGTGCCTGGAGATTTTACACTGGCTCTCAAGGATCGGATGTATTGGGCTCCGGGGACCAGTCTGGCAGGGCCTGCCCGCCCCGGAGGGCCAGTCCCTGCGCCCGCAGGTAGTACACGTCCTCATCGGGATAGACGGCCGTGTCCCCGGGCGCGTTGACGCCCACATCCAAAATCACCAGGGGCTCCGTGCCAGAGTTGTAAAAGGTGTGGGCGTCGCCGCAGGGCTTGGCGAAGAAGTCGCCCGGGCCCACCGGCTGCTCCCCCTGGGCGGTCCGCAGAGTCCCCCAGCCCTGCAAAATGAGGAAAAATTCCTCCTGCACCGTGTGGGCGTGGTACTTGGCGCTGTAGGTCCCCGGCGGCAGGGTGTCGATATTGACATAAAAGCCTTTTGTCCCCGCCGCGCCGCCCAGGCAGCGGGTGACCACCGCCTTTGGAAAGACATGGGTCCACGCCTCCGGCAGGCGGGCCGCGTTCCACAGCTCCATACTGTGCCTCCTCTCCCAAAAAGGCGGCGGACCCGGGTTTCGACCCGATCCGCCGCCGTTTTCTCTGTCATTCCGCCGAAATCATGTAGTAATAGACCGGCTGTCCGCCGGAGAGCAGGGTGATCTCCGCGTTGGGACAGGCGTGGCTAAAGATCTCCAGGGCCTTGCGGGCCTCCTTTTCGGACACGTCGGCCCCATAGAAGATGTTGATGAAGTCGGCCTCCTGCTGGGGGGCGTCCTCAGCCAGGCGCTTGAGGAGCTTCTCCAGCTTGCGCTCGGTGCCGAAGAGCTGGTGCTCGGTCAGGGCCAGGTAGTCCCCCCGCTTGATGGCAAAGCCGTCGAAGTCGCTGTCCCGGGCGGCGTAGGTGATCTCGGAGGTCTTCACATGGGCGATGGCCTCGGTCATGGCGGCGGTATTGTCCTCTGTGTCCGCCTCCGGGTCCAGTACCATCAGGGCGGAGATGCCCTGGGGTACGGTCTTGGTGGGCAGCACCACCACCCGCTTGCCCTCGGCCAAGGGGATGCACTGCTCGGCAGCCATAATGATGTTCTTGTTGTTGGGCAGGACAAAGACCACCTCGGCGGGGGTGCGGTCGATCTCCCGCATAATGTCCTCGGTGGAGGGGTTCATGGTCTGCCCGCCGCTGATGATCCCGTCCACCCCCAGGTCCCGGAACACATCGGCCAGCCCCTCCCCGGCGGCCACCGCCACCACGCCGTATTTCTTTTCGGCGGGGGCGATATAGCGGGGGCTGCCCTCCGGGGCCCGGTCGGCGGCCTCCTCCAGAATCTCGGTGTGCTGCTCCCGCATGTTCTCGATCTTCACCGTCAGCAGCGCGCCGTAGGTCAGGGCCTCCTCCAGCACCTTGCCCGGGTGGTTGGTGTGGACGTGGACCTTGATGATGCTGTCGTCGTCCACCAGAACCAGAGAGTCCCCCAGGGCGGACAGGAAGCCCCGCAGGGCCTCCGGGTCCTTTTTGGTGTCCCGGGAGCAGATGAACTCGGTGCAGTAGCCGAACTTGATGCCGGCGGTGTCAAAGCTGGCAAAGTCGGCCTTCTCCTTGGGCGGCTCGCCGCTGTCTTCCACCTCTGGCATAGGCCGGCCCCGCAGCTCGTCCAGCATCCCCTGGAGAATCACCAAAAAGCCCATACCGCCGGCGTCCACCACCCCCGCCTTTTTCAGCACGGGGTTCTGATTGACGGTGTTGTCCAGGGCGGTGTGGCCCTCGGCAATGGCGGCCTCCAGCACGCTCTCCAGCGCCGGATTCTCCCGGGCGGCGGCGGCGGCCTGGGCGGCGGCTATCCGGGATACGGTCAGGATCGTGCCCTCGGCGGGCTTCATGACCGCCTTGTAGGCGGCGGCTACGCCCCAGTCCAGGGCGATGGCGAATTCCCGGCCGTCCATCTCCTCCTTGTCCTTCACCGACTTGGCAAAGCCCCGGAAGAGCAGGGAGAGGATCACCCCCGAGTTGCCCCGGGCCCCCCGGAGCAGGGCGGTGGCGCAGGCGTGGGCGGCATCCCCCACGGCGCGGGGCGCTTTTTTGCTCAGCTCGGCGGCGGCGGTGCCGATGGTCAGGCTCATATTGGTGCCGGTGTCGCCGTCGGGCACCGGGAAGACGTTCAGCTCGTTGATGGGCTGCTTTTGGGCGTGGATGGCGGCCGAGGCGTGGACGATCATCCGTGCGAAGACTGTCCCGTCAATGCGCTCTCTCATGTCTGTGTTCCTTCCTTTCAGCGGACGGCGGCGGGCCGTCCGGGTGTGAACCCGCCGGCGCGCCCGGCGGACCGGCCGCAGGGCCGGCGGGGCGCGTCCTAGCCGATGACCATGGAGTCCACGCAGACATCCACGCTGCGCACCTCCACACCGGCAATGAGGCTCACCTTATAGCGCACCTCGCTCATGATGGAGCGGCTGACCGCCATCAGGTTGACGCCGTTGTCCACGATAATGTGCAGCTCTACCGAGACGGTGGCGTCGTTGTGGAAGAAAACCTTGACGCCCTTGCCCATGGACTCCCGGCGCAGCAGGTGCACCAGGCCGTCCGTCTTGGAGCGCAGGGCCATGCCCTTGACGCCATAGCAGTTGGTTGCGGCGGCCCCGGCAATGGTGGTAAACACATCGCTGCCGATAGAAATTTCACCCTTTTCGGTTTGAAGCTTCATAAAAACCTCCCTTTCTGTGAAAGCGGAGCGGACGGCCCCGCGCAGAATTTCATAGGTACTCATATTGTATTCTATTTTTGTATAAAATACAAGGAAAAAAAGTTGTTTCACGGGGTTGTAATTTGGCCGCAAAGCGTGTAAACTAGGAATACCATCGGGATACCAAAAAAGGGCCCGAAGATTTTGAAGGAGGCTGCAAGGAATGAAGAAGTTTTGTGCAGGCGTGTTCAAATTTCTCTTTACCCTGATTGCGCTGGGGGCGGCGGTCTATGCCGTTGTCACCTATTGGGACAAGATCATGGAGCTGCTGGGCAAGGCGAAGACCAAGCTGTCTGAGGCCAAGAGCGTCTGCTGCGGGTCCGAGTACGACGATTACGCCGACTGGGATCAGTAAGGGACACAACGCAACCTGAGAGGGCCCGGGCGGAGCGCCATGCTCCGCCCGGGCCTGGGCCGTCGAAAAAGGCTTCGCCTTTTCCGACGGGAAAACTGCGGCCTGACGGCGCGCGCCCTGCGGGCACAACTTGCAGGCCGGGATGTGTTTTCCCGACGCACATGCCGCCGGGAAAACGGATTGGACTTCTTTCGCGCCTGCGGGCGCGAACGCTGAGAGGCTTTTTTTGGAAAACTGAAGCCCGGGCGGAGCACCATGCTCCGCCCGGGCCTTTTTGGTTCTGATTCGAGGGGCCCCTCAGCGCAGGGCGGCATCGCAGAAGGCGCAGCAGGGGACTCCGCCGTTCTCCTTCACCAGCGGGGGGAGGTAGCGCTCGGTCTGGGTGACGCAGTTGGGGTTGCTGCACACCGGCTTGACCCCGATCTCCACCGGGCCGGGGGATTGCCGCTCCTGGTTGGCCAGGTCGGTGAGGAGGGCCATGCGGGCGAACATGCCGTACCGGGCCTGCTGGAAGTAGACCGCCCGGGGGTCGTCGTCCACGTCGATGGAGATCTCGTCCACCCGGGGGAGGGGGTGCATGACCAGCAGGCTCTTCCGGGCCCGCTCCAGCTTCCGCCGGGTGAGCACGTAGATGCCCTTGTTCCGCTCGTACTCCAGGGGGTCCACGAAGCGCTCGCGCTGGATGCGGGTCATATAGAGCACATCCAGCTGGGGCATGACGGTCTCCAGGCCGGTGACCTCCACGAACCACATGCCCCGTTCCTTCATGAAGGCCCGGATGTACTCGGGCACCGCCAGCTCCCGGGGGGCCACCAGGTAGAACTTCACGCCCTCGAACTTGGCCAGGGCCTTGATCAGGGAGTGGACGGTCCGGCCGTTTTTCAGGTCCCCGCACAGGCCCACCGACAGGCCGTCGATGCCGCCGTGGAGCCGGGTGATGGTGGTCAGGTCGGCGGTGGTCTGGGTGGGGTGCATGTGGCCGCCGTC
>CANSQX010000104.1 GCA_947649225.1 uncultured Flavonifractor sp. | reverse complement strand
GTTTGGAACATGCCTGAACGTGATTTCCTGCGTCCTGAGATTCACTCTGCATACAGCTGAAAAGATAGATTTGGGCGTAGAGCGGACACTTACCGGCCCACGGGACTCACCCCTTTCTTTTCTGTCTATATTGTACGGGATCCTGTCCGATTTGTCAAGAGGGTTTGGAGAAAAAATAGAAAAAATCTCCGGCGGATCCGGCCAGGCCGCGCAGGAACTCCCGCCGGCCCCTTGCAAAGCGCGCCGAAACCCGTCATAATAGAAAAAACGCCCGGCGTGCCGGGGCGTTCTGAGAGGAGCGGAGCCATGCACAACGTCGATGTGAGGAATGTCAGCCTGGGCCAGATGCAGTATTTCGTCAAAGTGGCGGAGTACCGGAGCGTGACCAACGCGGCCCGGTACTTCAATCTGAGCCAGCCGACCCTGAGCAAAAAACTCAAGAGTCTGGAGGCCCAGCTGGACATGCAGCTCTTCCGCCGCACCGGCCACGAGCTTCTTCTGACCCCGGCCGGAGCCTATCTGTACCAGTCCTGGCGGCGCCGGCTCCAGCTGATTGAGGAGGAGATTCAGCACGCCCATGTGCTCCAGACCGGGTGGACCAAGAGCCTGGTGGTGGCCTGTCTGGACTCTTTCCGCCCCGACCGGGTGATTCTGCCCGTGCTGGAACCCTTTACGGAGATCTATCCGGACATCCATATCCGGGTCGAGACCGATGCGGCCCAGGACATCCGGCGGATGCTCCTGTGCGGCGAGGCGGATGCGATCTTTACCGTGCAGTACGACTTCGAGGGCAAGGAGCTGGAGGGGATCGCATGGCGGCAGCTGGGGAAGACCACCCACTGCGCCTGCATGAAGCGGAGCAGCCCCCTGGCCGGGCGGGAGGCGCTGTCTATGGAGGATTTAAAGTGCGCTTCCTTTATCTGCATCTCGCCCCAGTACCTCCCCGAGTACATGAGCATGCTGCAAAGCCTGTGCGCCCGGTATGGCTTTTCGCCGGACATCGTCCGCTACGTGGCCTCGGCCAGCTCCCTGACCATGAACCTCCAGGGGGACGGCGACGTGTTTATCTGCGACCGCTACTACGCCGATCTGAACGAGGCGGCCCACTGCCGGATTCCGATCCGGGACACCGAGAGCGGCTTTGTCCTGGCCTGGCGCAGGGACAACCATAAGCCCTGCCTGGAGCAGTTTGTCCAGGAGGTCCTCCTCCAGTTCGGCATAACGGACTGAGACGCTGCGCCTACGCCGGGCCCAGGCGTCCGGCGTACCAGCCGGTCACCCCGTCCTTTTTGACCAGGCTCCCCCGGGAGGTCCGCCGCACCACGTGGAGCCGGTCTCCGGGCTCCACCGGCAAACGGTAGTCGGTGGCGTCCTCGCAGATCACGGTGCCGTTCTTTTCCCGCAGAAACTCGGTCAGGATGTCCAGTTCCCGGCCGGTGGCCTGGTGGCGGCAGCGGCAGAACTCCGCCCCCCGCTCCAGGACGGTAACGGCGTGCTCGCTCCAGCGGACGTTCAGGGGGTTGGACGACGCCTCCTGCCGGTCCAGGGCCACGGCGGCGGGCAGGCCGTCATAGGCCGTATAGGAGAAGCGGGCCGGATCGGTGCAGGTCCCGTCGGGGAGAATCAGGGCGTTGAGCTGGCCGTCCAGCTTGAGCACGCAGCCCCCGTCGATGCTGGCCACGTGGGTCTCCGCGTCCAGAATGGGCCGGGCGGAGGGGATCGCGGGGTCATAGAGGGTGACCGGCCAATGTCCCACCACCACCCAGCGGCGGAAGGCGTGCCCCTGGGCGCGGAAGTCGTCGTTTTTCATGCACGCCCAGGCGTCCAGCTCCTCCAGCCGGTCCTCCCTGGGGACGCCCCCATGGACGAAGAGGAACTGATCGCTGATCAGCACGGTGGGCAGATTCCGGAGAAAGGCCAGCTCCCGGGGAAAGCGGGCGTTCAGCGTGTCCCGCAGGGGGAGCAGGCTGTCGGGGTCCCGGATGTCCGCGCCCGCCTCCGCCGCCATCTGCCAGAGGAGGCTCCGCTCCCGCCACACGCTGAGGTAGTGGCGGAAAAATTCCCGCTCCCGCCCGTCTCCCCGGTCCAGGAAGGAGGGGACCAGGCCGTCGCAGTTGCCGCTGACGGCGTACACGGTGTGGGTTTGGGCCAGATCCATCACATAGCGCAGGACGCCCAGGCTGTCCGGCCCCTTCTCCACCAGGTCGCCCACCAGAATCAGAATATCGGAAGGCGTAAAGGCGGCCTTGCGCAGCAGGCCCTGCAAAAAGGCCGGATTTCCGTGGATGTCGCTGACCGCCAGCACCCGCCGCCCCGCCGGGAGCTCCAGGGGCCGTACCACCGCTTTTGGTTCCAAAACCGCTCACCTCGCAGATTGCTGTTGTTCCAGCCGCTCAGCCCCCAGGGGGCGGCGTCCGGCGGCGCCCGGCGGGGGCCCACTCGGGCAGGGGCAGCCGCTGCATGGCCCCCATCACCCGGCTTTTCAGCCCGGGATATTGACGGTCCAGGTCCCGGATCAGGTCCTTGACCTCCTGCCGCTTGGTGGTCCCGTCGGCGGGGCAGGGGTTGAAGACCACCGGCAGTCCCGCCCGGGCCGCCGCCCCCCGGATCATCCCCTCGCCGCAGTAGAGCAGAGGGCGGATCTGCACGATATCCGTCCGGTCCAGGTGGGTCACCGGCTGAAAGCAGGAGATCCGTCCCTCATAGAAGAGGGAGAGGAAAAAGGTCTCCACCGCGTCGTCAAAGTGGTGCCCCAGGGCGATCTTCCGGATACCCCGCTCCGCCAGGGCGTTGTGGAGGGCCCCCCGCCGCATCTTGGCGCACATGGAGCAGGGATTTTTCTCCCGGCGCAGGTCGAAAATGATGTGGTGAATCTCAGAGGGCAGCAGGGTGAAGGGGACCTCCAGCTCCCGGCACAGGGCGGCCACGGGGGCGAAGTCCATGCCCGTCCCGCCGTCCACATGGCCCATGTCCAAAGTGAAGGCCTCCACCGTGAAGGGCTTGGGGTAAAAGCTCCGCAGCCTGGCCAGGGCGGCCAGAAGGGTCAAAGAGTCCTTGCCTCCGGAGACCCCCACCGCGATGCGGTCTCCCGGCTGGATCATGTCGTAGTCCTCCACACAGCGGCGGACATAGCTGAGTATTTTGTTCATAGGCACCTCGAAAATTCAAAAATCGAAGCGGAGAAAACAGGAGTGTGGGAGAGAAAACCGGAGAAAAATCGAGCTGTCGGCGGTATAAATCAAAAATATGAAAATTTCGGTTGACACACACGGATCACCGTATTATAATACAAAATGCTCCCAGTGTCCAGCTGGGGGCATGTATTCTGTCTGGCGGGCCATGTTTGAAAATGAGCCATACGCCCAGTCCAAGGCCCGTGTCTGGGCGCGTCGCTCATTTTCCAACAGGGCCCCGGGGCCTGTATCCAGGATAGGAACGCCCCGGACGAGAGAGAAATCGAAAATGGAGGTCTCACCATGTCCACTTTTATGGCCAACAAGGGGAACATCGTCCGCAAGTGGTATATCCTCGACGCGGCGGGCAAGCCCCTGGGCAAGACTGCCGTCACCGCGGCCAACCTGCTGCGGGGCAAGCATAAGCCCGAGTACACCCCCCACGCCGACTGCGGCGACTTCGTGATTATTGTCAATGCGGAAAAGGCCGTGCTCACCGGCAAGAAGCTGGAGCAGAAGTACTACCGCACCCACTCCGGCTGGGTGGGCGGCCTGAAGGAGACCAAGTACCGTCTCCTGATGCAGCAGAAGCCCGAGCTGGCCATGAAGGTGGCTGTGCGCGGCATGATGCCCCGGAACATCATCACCAAGGACTCGCTCTCCCGCCTGCACATCTACCGCGGCGGCGAGCACCAGCACGCCGCCCAGAAGCCCGAGCCCTGGGCCGGCAACTAACGCGGGAGGGAATCAGACATGTATAAGAGCAAGAAGCCTTACCTCTACGGCACCGGCCGCCGGAAATCCTCCGTGGCCCGGGTCCACCTCTTCCCCAATGGCACTGGCACCATCACCATCAACGGCCGCGACATTGACGACTACTTCGGCCTGGAGACCCTGAAGATGGTGGTCCGCCAGCCGCTGAATACCACCGGCACCCTGGGCAAGGTGGACATTGTGGCCACTGTCACCGGCGGCGGCGTCACCGGCCAGGCCGGCGCCCTGCGCCACGGCATCAGCCGCGCCCTGCTGCTGGTCAACCCCGAGTTCCGCGCCCCTCTGAAGGCCGCCGGCTTCCTCACCCGCGACCCTCGTATGAAGGAGCGCAAGAAGTACGGCCTCAAGGCCGCCCGCCGCGCCCCCCAGTTCAGCAAGCGCTGATTCTATCCACAAGCCGTTTCAAACTGCTGGCCCAATGGGCCGGCAGTTTTTTTGTGCCTTTTGCAGGTGGGGCGGCGCAGGAAGCGGCGATCCCGCACCGTCTTGCACAAAGCCGGGCCGCAGGAACTTCCTGCGGCCCGGCTTCCTACCAAGTTCCGTTTTCTGGGGATGGGCGGCTTATGCCTCCCCGTCCTTCCTGCGCCTGCCCAGCAGCGCTCCCAGGCCGAGCGCGGCCAGAAGCGCGGTGATCAGCCACAGGCCGGTGCTGTCGCCGGTGTCCGGCACGTCGGCCAGAGGCGTCTCCTCGTCGGGCAGCTCCATCTCGGGCTCCTCGGGTAGAGTGGCCAGCGGCACCTGGGGCTCCTCGAGCTCCTCAAGCTCCTCGGTGGGCTCCTCAGGCTCGGGTACAGGAGTGGGCTCGGGCTCGGGCGCAGGAGTGGGCGTCGGGGTGGGCACCGGCGTGGGCGTGGGCGCCGGTGTAGGGGTAGGATCGGGATCGGGGTCTGGATCGGGGTCAGGGTCGGGGGTCGAAGGCGGTGTGACCGTGGAGGCATAGGTGTTGGTGAACACCGCCGCCTCATCGGATGCGCTGCTGTCCCCATTCACACGGGTGTAGGTGACAGAGGCGACGTGCAGCGTGTTGTTCGTCTCGTCCAGCTCGACCGTAACAGCGGCGTTCCACACGGAGGTGTCATACGTCCAGTTGCTGGGGACCGGGTCGGGGCGCTGCTCCACAACCTGGAAGCGGTACACGCCGCTCCGGCTGAACTGGATCGCGTCGAAGCTGGCCTTGCCCGCGCCCTTTGTGGTGACGGTCCGTGTTTCGGGCATCTGATAGCCGTCTTTCCGCTCGTTGTGGTCCGTCAGAACAAAGGTGAAGTCAGGGGTCTCGCTGGGGGAACCGCTGACGCGCTTCTCCACGACGATGGCCTGCCCGACCGGCGCAGGGGCCGCATAGGCGTTCTGGAAGACCGGGTGATCGCTCTTGGCCGCGCCGCCACTACAGGTGATCCCGGTGATCTCGGCCTCGAGCTGGTTTTGAGCGTTTGCCGCCACAGTCACCCTGATGGTCCACATAGACTGATCGTAGGTCCAGCCGGCCGGGCCGCCGTTCTCTTCCTTGACCGTAAAGGTGTAGGTGCCGGTGGCGGTGAACTGGATGGGCTGGAAGGTGCCGGTGGCAGTGCCGTCCACAAAGCTGTCGCCGGAGAGGGTCAGGGTGGATTGTGGAATAACAAAGCCGGCGGCGTCTGTAGAGGACAGGGTGAACTGGAACGTCGGGATGGTCTCGGGAATGGCCCCAGTGATCCGCTTTTCTACAGGGATGGGCAGTTCATTGGGAGCGTAGAAGGTGTTCGTAAAGGTGACGGTCTGGTTTTGACCGCCAGCCGTCTGGACGCCGATGGTATTGCTCTGGTTAGGCTCGCCGTCCGGCTGCGTAACCATCGTCCAGTAGCCGTTCCCCGCAGCCTCCGTGACCACAGCCGTTACGCCTGCGGGCAGGCCCTTGAGCGTAATGGACTCGTCGTGGCCCAGCTGGAAGGACGCGCTGCCATCGGCGCCGAGCTCCAGAGCCCCGCCGCCGTCAAGCAGGATTTTGTTGTTCTCAGGGAGATAGCGCTCACCGTCGGGGTAGTACAGGGTTACGGTGAACGCGAATTTCGCGGCTCCGCCGCCCGTTCCCTCCACCACCTTTTTGACGATCAAATTGGTGGTGCTCAGGGTGTTGGTGATGGTGTAGCCATTGACAGCAGGGCTGTAGTTCGCGACAGGGACTTCCTGGATTGTGTACGTGATCTTCGCTCCATCGGCAGTGTACGCCGGCAGATTTTCGAAGACGCCTTTCCACCCCATGTCCGCAGTCAGAGTCATCGCCTTCAGGGGCTTACCACCGGCCAGCAGACTGACCTTGATCTCCTTGGGCCGCATGGACTCGAACCCGGCATCTCCGGCCCAGATTTTCGTCACAGGCACGTCAACGACAGGGACGTTCACGAAGCTGGCAGTGGCCTCTTCGGACCCGGCCGTCAGGCTGCCTTCGGCATGGAACATATAGGTGTGGTACCTGCCCTTGGCCTCAGTGACCGTGTAGGTGGTGCCCACTGGCAGGCCGCCGATGACCGCCTGTTCGCCGGCTTTCAGCTGAAACTCGGCCTTGCCGTCGTAGATGGGGAACAGCTTGCCGCCGGCGCTCAGGGCGTAAACCCCCTCTGCGGCGGCTCCGCCCAGCTGTACGGTGAAGGAGTATGCGGTATCCGGATCTAGCCCGTCGCCATACGCCGCTTTGGTGATGACCAGTTTACAGGTGTCCTGGCCGGGATCGGGCGTATTGGTCAGAGTGCGATCGTAAAATTTGCTGGTGTGGAAGTTGTCGACGCCCTCGAACGGGCTTTCAGTTGCCCTTTCCACACTGAGCGCAACACGATAGCCGGGGACGGCCGCTTCCGCGAAGCTCCACTCGTGGGTCATGTCCAGGTGGGTCCAGATGTGGCTCCAGTTATTGGCCGCGCTCAGGACAACCACAGCGTCCTTGCGGGTGCCGGGGGCCACAGGCACGAACTCGCCTTTGTCGTTTTTGTAGGTCAGGTAGACCAGAACCTGGTCGCGGCTGTGATCCACAGTGTCAGCATCCGCCCATACCTTAGTCACCCGCACCGCCTTGGTCTCGGTGCCGATGATCAGGGTGCCGTTGGTCATGATGCCGGAACCATACTCGTTGGCTTTGTTGCCGGTGATAACGACGCCGTCCGCCTCCGCGACTTCCCGGGCGAGCTGAATGGTGTCGCCGTCCACATGGGCCGTCAGGGCCAGGGCTTTGTGAGACTTGTACTGATAGTCGGCGATATCAACCGCCTGATCGCCCTGATAGTAGGTGATGTCGCCGCCGCCGGGCGCTTTGTCAGAAATATAGATCAGCGGCGGCTCCGGCTTTCCAACAAAAGTTCCTTCAGGCCTGACGACGATGTCCGGCTGGTTGGCGTTGTTGACCGCCAAAACCCCGTTGAGCTCATACAAGACCACCTCGCCTGTCGGGCAGCACGCCAGCGCACCGCAAGCCATATTCGAGCTGCTCTCGTTGCCGCTGAGGTAGACGTTTGTCATATACGCTGTCGTGGCTTTATCGACATAGATTGCGCCGCCGTCGAAATAGTTGCTTGAATCTCTGGTGGACTGGTTGCCGGTAAAGGTGGCCTTATTGATATGATGGGTTCCGTGGCGCAGCATGACGCCGCCGCCCAGCTGGGTGGTAGTGTTGCCGTTGAATGTGGTCCGATCGCTTGGCGTGCCAAGCGGCGCGCCAAAGGTGGAGGCGGAGTCCAGGATATACGCGCCGCCGCCGCCATTGCCGCCATTGGCCCTGTTGCCGGAAACGTGGCCGCCCATAAAGGCGATCTCGGCATAATTGGCATAAATGCCGCCGCCGCTCGCGTCCGCTGTGTTGTTCCGGATCGTACCGCCCTGCATGGTCAACGTCCCGTACTCTACATGGACTGCACCGCCGCTCTCAGTGTTATGGCCGTTCTCAATCATCGTGTCGCCGGTGAGAATCAGGCGGCCGCCGCTGCCAACGTAGATCAGCGCGGAGCCGCTTGCCACTCCCTTGCCGTCGATGTGCGCGCCATCCAGCGTGACCGCGCCGTTCACCTTGAACAGGGAGTCATCGTGATCCTGCTCGCAGCGGGCGAAGGTGACTCCGCTCTCGTTCAGCAGGGATACGTTCCCGGCGGTGAGCTCCACAGGCACGCAGAGATAGAGGGTCTTTGCAGGCTGATTCGCCGCCGCCGCTACGGCCTCTTCCAACGTATTGCACACGACGGCGGAATCGCCGGCATGCGCAGAGTTGCCGAAGTAGACCATTACAGGCGGGATTTCCTTCGAAGAGTAGCCAACGGGCTGATAGTGAAAGTAGGAAGTCCCTAGCTTGGTGTAAAAATAGGTTCCTGTGCTCGCCCGCAGCGTGTAAGCATTTCCGTCGCTGCCTGTGAAGGCTTCCGAACCGTCCATCACAGGTGTCGCGATCGGGATAGCAGGCTTACGTGTCGAGGTCGCCTTCATCATGCCGATCAGGCAGATGTCTGCGCAGTATCCGTTCTGCTGAATGCCGGACGCATCCTCATAGGTCGAGCGATTGTTGTAAATTTGGCTGTCTGCTATCGTGATGGAGGCGCTGGTGCTGGTAATGTGCAGACCGCCTGCGGAGCCGGTAGCATTTCCAGCCTTTTGCACTGCGCCGGATCTTCCCACATTTCCCTGCGCCTCATTTTCGGCAATCTCCGTGTTGCGGATGGTCAGAGTTTTGGCTTCGCTCACCCAAACGCCGCCGCCCGTCTTATGGGCGGTATTGTCTCGGATAACGCAGTCCTCCAGGCTGATTGCAGCACTGGGACACTTGAACGAAAAGGCGCCGCCGTTTCCGTTCGACTCGTTGCCCGTAGCGGTTACATTGACGAAGGCGGCACTCTCTTTGGTATTAAGAGCGATTACCATGCCGCTTTCGCTGGCGCTGTCGGATACCGAGTAGTTGTTGGAAAACACAACGTTTTCAAAGGAGACTGTTTGGTTGGAGTTACTGCCAATTCTTACAATGTTATACTCGGCTGTGTTGTTCCTAAAGTAGCTGTTCGTGACAGTCAGAGCCTTACAGTCGGCATACAGAACCATATCGCAATTTTTGGCTCCGTCAACCGTAATGCCATCCAACACCAGGCTGGACCCGGGGTTGACCGACCGGATCACATTTTTATACCTTGCTGTAGAGGACATGGTACCGTTTTTCAGTGTCAACGCTACCGCGCCGGTCGTTGCGACGGTATTGCCGCTGCCGGTGGTCCAGGTGTGCCCGCCCAGGTCGATGATCACACTCTTGTCAATAGTGACACTCTCAGTGATGTCATCGATCAGGGTGATTGTGTCGCCGTTCTGCGCCCCGGCGACGGCATCGGTCAGAGTCGCATAGGCGCTCTCGCCGATCATGGCAACCGGCGTCAGCGCCAGCGTCTGGGCTTCCTCTGTCATGCCCAGTATGACCGCCAGCGCGGCGGCCACGTCCTCACGTTCCCGGTCTGCGGGGTCCAGCGCGTCGTAGGCGGCCCAGCAGGACTCGGCCAGAGCCAGGACTTCCTCGAAGTTCTCCTCGGTGACGGTCTCGGGCAGGGCCGCTACGGCCTCCAGGAACGCCGAAACGCTGCGCTCCCGTTCCTCCGCCAGCCTCCGCTCTTCCTCGAGCCGCTTTTCCTCCTCAAGGCGCTTCGCCTCTTCGAGCAGCTTCTCCTCTTCGGACATCTCGCCCTCAGCGGGAGTCTCGCCCTCAGCGGGAGTCTCGCCCTCAGCGGGAGTCTCGCCCTCGTCGGGAGTCTCGCCCTCGTC
>CANSQX010000103.1 GCA_947649225.1 uncultured Flavonifractor sp. | reverse complement strand
TGGCGGAAAAAGATCCGCCGTTTGGGCGTTTTGTCATGTTTCAAACAAGGCCTAATTCCGCAGCCCCAGGGGCACATAGTCCTGGTGGACGCCCACATATTTATAGGCGGGGCGGATAATCTTGCCCATATTGATGAGCTCCTCAATGCGGTGGGCCCCCCAGCCCGCCACCCGTGCCATGGCAAAGATAGGGGTGTAGAGCTCCAGCGGCAGGTCCAGCATGTGGTAGACGAAGCCGGAGTAGAAGTCCACATTGGCCGAGACGCCCTTGTACATCTTCCGCTCTCCGGCGATGACCTCGGGGCCCAGCCGCTCCACCAGGGCATAGAGGTCGTACTCCTCGTTGCGGCCCTTCTCCCGGGAGAGCTTCTCCACAAAGGTGCGCAGGACGTTGGCCCGCGGGTCGGAGACCGAGTAGATGGCGTGGCCCATGCCGTAGATGAGCCCGGCCCGGTCAAAGGCCTTTTTGTCCAGCAGCTCCTGGAGGTAGCGCTTCACCTCGTCCTCGTCCCGCCAGTCCCGCACGGAGCGCTTCAGATCCTCGAACATCTGGATCACCTTGATGTTGGCGCCGCCGTGCTTGGGGCCCTTGAGAGAGGCCAGGGCGGCCGCGATGCAGGAATAGGTGTCGGTGCCCGAGGAGGTGACCACGTGGGTGGTAAAGGTGCTGTTGTTGCCGCCGCCGTGCTCAGCGTGGAGGGTCATACAGACATCCAGCACGTGGGCCTCCCAGAAGGAGTAGGAGGAGTCGGCCCGCAGGAGGGAGAGGATGTTCTCCGCCGTGGACTTTTCCGCGTCCGGGGCGTGGATGAAGAGGGAATTGCCCTCCCGGTAGTGGTAGGCCTGGTAGCCGTAGACGCTGAGGAGGGGGAAGACGGCCACCAGCTGGAGGCACTGGCGCATCACATTGGGGAGGGAGATATCGTCGGCCCGGCTGTCATAGGAGGCCAGATTCAGCACGCTGCGGGCCAGGCTGTTCATAATGTCGGGGCCCGGGGCCTTCAGAATCACGTCCCGGACGAAGTTGTTGGGCAGGGTGCGGTAATAGCCCAGCAGCCGCTGGAAGGCCTCCAGCTCCCCGGCTCTGGGGAGACGGCCCAGCATGAGCAGATAGACCGTCTCCTCAAAGCCGAAGCGCCCCTCCTTCAGGGAACCCCGCACCAGGTCCTCCACATTGATGCCCCGGTAGTAGAGCTGCCCCTTGCAGGGGACCTCCACGCCGTCCACCACCTGGCGGGCCACCACGTCGGAGATCTCGGTCAGTCCGGCCAGGACGCCCTTGCCGGACAGGTCCCGCAGTCCCCGTTTCACATCGTAAGTAACATAGTCCTCCGGATCAATGCTGCTGTTCTCCTGAGCCATCGCTGCAAGGGCCTCGATCTCAGGGGTCAGATCGCTGTAATTCGGATTGCTCGCCATAGCCTGCCTCCTTGCTTCTCATCCATACTCATTTTTCTTATTCATAATTTTCGCGTGTATAGGAAAGAGTAGTATAACATCAAATTGTTACTATATTATGAATCGGCGCAGGAAGTATCCTGCAAAATGAAAAAGCGGGGAACGCGGCCCAGCGCGCTTCCCCCGCTTTTCCATTTTAATCAGGATACTCCATTTATATGGCCCCGGCTGCAGGCGCCGCCCGGCGGGCCTCCTATAGCCAGTCGGCCACCACATCGGCCAGGGTGGCCGGGGTGACAAAATTCCGTGTCAGCAGCTCCATCAACGCGTCAATCCGGGTCACGCTGACGGTGATATGGGGGATGGACGCCTCCTCGCCGCCGCCGGTCCGGGCCACCTTCACCCCATAGCTCTCGCAGGCCATGCCCCCGGATACCTCCATCTGGTCCACCAGAACATAGTAGTCAAAGCTGTGCTGTTTCCCTTCGGCCTCCTCCTGCCGGGTCTCCACCAAAAGCTCCCGCATCCCATGTCATCCTCCTTTGTAACTATTTGGTAATTTTATTGTACCATATTTTCCAATAATTTCAATATCAAATATTCGACCATTTCCGACAAAAACCGCGCGCCCCGCCTGGCGGAGCTTTCCGGTTGACGGCCGGGCCCAGCTCTGTTACGATCCTATCACAAGCCCGAGAATTCGAGCCGCCTTGTAGGGGCGGATGCGATCCGCCCGAAGGAGGCCCATGCGCATTTCGTCAGGACGGGCGGGATGGCAGCCATTTTGATGATTACATGGAGCACTCATGCAGGAGGGATGGAGTATGTGGCTGGGAATGCTGCTGCGCCGGCTGCGGCCGGGACCCCGGCAGCTGATGGCCCGGGGGGCGGCCCTGTGCTGCGCCCTGCTGGTCTCGGCGCTGATTATGCTGGTGTGGGCCGGGGCCGGGACGGGCCATGTGCAGGTGCTGCGGGAGTACGCCGCCTATACGGTGGATATGGCGGCGGCCGTGCTGGGGGCGGGACTCATCGGGGGCCTGCTTTTGGAGGACATGCTGCTACATACGGGCGGACGGTGAGCCCCGGGAGCGGCCCTGAAAAGGGGCCGCTCCAAAAATTTTCCGGCGAATGAGAAAATTTTACTTGTAATTGGGCGGAAAATATCGTACACTACTGGAGACAATTTAATAATGGGAGTCGTTCTATCAAGTTGTAACGCCGGAAGTCCCTTCCGGCGGAAGGAGAAGAGGCAAATGAGAACTCGCACCCTTGCGCTTTTCCTGTCGGCGGCTGTAATGTCTACGGCACTCTGCGGATGCGGAGGCCAGGGGACGGCCGGCACCGGCAGCGACGGAGCGAACACTTCCCAGACCGGCGGAGAGCCCCCCGCAAACGAGCTCACCGTCGGCATCGCCCAGGATCTCGGAGACAGTCTTGACCCATTTACCATGACCGCGGCAGGAACACGAGAGATCTTATTCAACGTCTACGAAGGGCTGTACAAGCCAGACGCCTCCGGCGACTTCATCCCCGCTCTGGCGGAGGACTGCGCCATCTCGGAGGACGCCCTTACCTACACCTTTACGCTGCGTGACGGCGTGCAGTTTCACAACGGCACGGCCATGGACGCGGAGGACGTTGTGTATTCTTTCAACACCTGCGCCGCAACCTCAGTGGATTCCTCCCTGAGTGCGGCGCTTGCTGATCTTGTCTCGGCCGACGTGGTGGACGAGAGGACGGTGGCCGTGACCCTGGCTGCCCCCAACAGCGATTTTCTGGCCTATGTGTCCTCGGTGTACGTCGTGCCCGACGACTACGACGGCCAGACCACCGCGCCAGTGGGCACCGGCCCCTTCCGGTTCGTCTCCCGCAGCGTGCAGGAGAACGTAATCCTGGAGAGGTTCGACCGCTACTGGGGCGAGGCCGCCAAGGTGGACAAGGTGACCTGCAAGATCTATGAGGACGGCAACGCCCTGATGACCGCCCTCAACGGCGGGGCCGTCGACCTGGTGTGCCACCTGACCACCTCCCAGGTCCAGGGCCTGGGGGAGCAGTACCAGGTGCTGGAGGGCACCATGAACCTGGTGCAGGCCCTGTACCTGAACAACGCCGCAGCCCCCTTCGACGACGTGCGGGTGCGGCAGGCCCTGTGCTACGCGGTGGACGTGGACGCCGTCCTGGATCTGACCGCCGACGGCCACGGCACCAAGCTGGGCTCCTCCATGTATCCGGCCTTCACCAAGTATTTTGACGACAGCCTGACCGATCTCTACCCCCATGACCCGGAGAAGGCCCGGGCCCTGCTGGCCGAGGCGGGCTACCCCGACGGCTTCTCTATGACCATCACCGTGCCCTCCAACTACACCCCCCATGTGGACACCGCCCTGGTGCTGGCCGAACAGCTGGCCGCCGTGGGCATCCAGGCCCAGGTGGTGGAGGTGGAGTGGAACACCTGGCTCACCGACGTGTACCAGGGCCGGAACTTCGAGACCACCGTGGTGGGCTTCGACGCCGCGAACCTGACGGCCAACGCCCTGCTCCAGCGGTGGACCTCCGGCGCGGGGAAGAACATGATCTCCTTCCAGAGCAGCGAGTACGACGCGCTGCTGGAGCAGGCCAACGCCATCACTGACGACGGCGACCGCACCAGCCTGTTCCGCCAGGCGGAGCGGGTCCTGGCCGAGGAGGCCGCCAACGTCTACATTCAGGACCTGGCCGACATGGTGGTCATCAACAAAAGCCTGACGGGCTTCCAGTTCTATCCCCTGTATGTGCTGGACCTGTCCCAGATCGCCTGGACGGCCTGAGCTTTCCCCAACAACAAAAGAGAGGAGGCGGGGAGATGAAATATCTAATCAAAAAGCTCTGCACTCTCATTATTACATTGTTCATTCTTTCTCTCCTCGCCTTCTCTGCCTTTTCCATCATCGGGGACCCCGCCGCCTCCATGCTGGGCACCAACGCCACCCCCGAGCAGGTGGCCCAGCTCCGGCACGAGCTGGGCTTCGACCGGCCCCTGCTGGTGCAGTATGGGGATTGGCTCTCCGGCTTTCTCCGGGGGGATATGGGAACCTCTTACAGCTATAGCCTGCCCGTCTCCGGCATGGTGCTGGAGAAGCTCCCCACCACCTTTGTGCTGACCCTCATGGCGCTGGCGCTGAACGTGGCGGCCGCCATCCCTCTGGGAATCGCCGCCGCCCGGTACGCCGGGGGGCTCTTTGACCGGGTCGTCACCGTGCTCAACCAGGTGATCATGTCCATTCCGCCCTTTTTTACCGGTATTCTCCTCACCTGCCTGTTCGGGCTGGTGTTTAGGCTCTTTACCCCCGGCGCTTTCGTCTCCTATGCCGAAAACCCGTGGGGCTTTTTGGGCTACCTGTTCTTCCCCGCCCTGTCCATCGCCGCCCCCCGGACCGCCATGACGGTGAAGCTGCTGCGCTCCTCCATTCTGGAGCAGCTGGGACAGGACTACATCCGCACCGCCTACAGCCGGGGCAGCAGCCGGACCATGGCCCTGTGGGGCCACGCCCTGCGCAACGCCCTGATCCCTGTGATCACCTTCACCGCCGTGTCGGTGGCCGAGATGGTGGCGGGGAGCATCGTGGTGGAGCAGGTCTTCTCGGTTCCGGGCATCGGGCGGCTGCTGCTGGCCTCCATCTCCAGCCGGGACTTCCCGGTGGTCCAGGCCATTGTGGTGATTCTGGCCCTCTGGGTGGCGGCGGTCAACCTTCTGGCGGACGTGCTGTATCAGTACGCCGACCCCCGGATCCGGCTGAGCTGAGGGAGGGGCGGAGAAACCATGAAAAAGCGGCTTTCCGGCCGGGCGGCCGGCCCCACCAACTGGTTTTTATATCTGGGCGCGGCTATCACGCTGGTGATGGCGGCTCTGACGGTCCTCGGCTGCTTCTGGACCCCCTATGACCCCGGGGCTATGGACAGCCTGAGCAAGGCTCTGCCCCCCTGCCCCGCCCATTGGATGGGCACCGACAACTTCGGGCGGGACATCTTCTCCCGGGCGCTCCAGGGGATGGGGGCCACGCTGTTCATCTCTCTGTGCGTGGTGGCCATCAGCGGGGCGGCCGGGACGGCCATCGGGGCGGTCACCGGCTATTTCGGCGGCTGGGGCGATGAGATCCTCATGCGGATCTGCGACGCCATCACCGCCTTTCCCAGCATTCTGCTGGCCCTGGTGATTCTGGCCATTCTGGGGCCGGGCAAGTGGAATGTGATCGGGGTGCTGGGCATTCTGTTCATCCCCAGCTTCGCCCGGGTGGCCCGGGGAGAGTTCGCCCGGTGCAGAACCCTCAACTACGTGAAATCCGCCCGGCTCATGGGGGCGGGACCGTGGCGCATCATGGTCCGCCATATCCTGCCCAACACTGCGCCGGTGCTGCTGCCCGCCGTCTCCATCGGCTTCAATAACGCGGTCCTGGCCGAGGCCAGCATGAGCTTTCTGGGCATCGGCGTGGGGCCCGCCGACGCCAGTTTGGGCCGGATGCTGTCCGACGGGCAGAGCTACCTGCTCCGAGGGCTCCCCTGGTACGCCCTCTGCGTCGGGGGGACCATTGTGCTGCTGATTCTGGGCTTCAGCCTCCTCGGAGAGGGCTTGCAGCGCAGAAAGCCCGCCTTTTGAGAAAAGACGGAAAAAGCGGGGGCTGGCACCCTCCCGGGGGGCCGCTGCCGCGGGGGCCTACTTTCTCCGTTTGGAGAAAGTAGCAAAGAGAAACCAGGGCTCCGGCCCTGGACCTGGGGTTGGGCGGCCGGTGCGGTTATCGTTAGCCTCCCTGATCGAGAGTAGTTGCCCGCCGGTTCGGATGTTGCTTGTCGTGACCAACGGCGGCCCCAGGCCGCCCGCCGAGCGATTGTTACCCAGCAAAACCTGTCAGGGAAAGCGTTTGAATGCGTGCGTTCTATGCCGCCACTGGCTTCCATGCGTCTCGTGGATAGATATTTGGTTGAGACGGTGCCGGGCTGCACCTGCACCGATTCAACCAAACGTCTAAAACACGGCGCGTCCTCTCCGTGGCGGCCGTCAGACACCGTAATTGAATGGCAGCGACTCACAAGTCTGGGCGTCATAATCGACGCGGGCCACCCAAGCGCGGCAGCGCCGCTGTAAAACTAGGCAAATGTGCGGGCGGGCGAAACCGCAGCGTTAAGAAAATTTGCCAGTGGCAAATTTTTAGCGTAGGCCCGGTCGGCTATGCTTGCCGGGGGGAACTAAAGGAGAGCATTGCCGCCCGTTCCCCCGTCGTTCCAAGCTTTTCTTTCCCCCATTTCTTTTCGAAAAAGAAATGGGGCGCCCGCCGCAGGGGGAGTCCCCTGCAAAGCCCCCGCCGGAGGTTCCGGCGCCGCCGGAGGACCGGCCGTCCTCCAAGCCCGCCGCTCCCGGCCAGGGGGTGAAAAGGAGTTGCCGTGATGCTGGATATTACCGATCTGCGCGTGCGCTTTTTGTCCCGCCCGGACCGCTGGGCAGTGGACGGAATCTCCCTCCACATGGACGGCGGCGAAATTCTGGGTCTGGTGGGCGAGAGCGGCTCGGGGAAAACCGTCACCGCCATGGCGGTCAGCGGCCTGCTGCCCCGGCGGCAGGTCCAGTGCCAGGGCAGCATTGTGCTGGATGGGCAGGAGATGCTGGCCACCGGGCGGGAGGAGATCCGCCGTATGCAGGGCAGCGCCCTCAGCGTGGTCTTCCAGGAGCCCATGACCGCCCTGGACCCGGTGATGCGCATCGGCCCCCAGGTGGAGGAGAGCCTGCGCATCCACACCCGCATGACGGCAGCGGAGCGCCGCACGGCCGCTCTGCGGGCCATGGCGGACGCCGAGCTCCCCGACCCGGAGGCCCTCTGCCGCAAGTACCCCCACGAGCTGTCCGGCGGAATGCTCCAGCGGGTGATGATCGCGGCGGCCATTGTGTCGGAGCCCCGGCTCCTGCTGGCCGACGAGCCCACCACAGCCCTGGACGTGACCATTCAGGCCCAGATCCTGGCCCTTTTGCGGAAAATCAACCGGGAAAAGGGGACCGCCATCCTCTTTATCTCCCATGACCTGAACGTGGTGCGCAGGCTGTGCGGCCGGGTGGCGGTGATCCACCACGGAAAAATTGTGGAGACCGGCCCGGCGGAGGAGGTCTTCCGCGCCCCCCGTGACCCCTACACCCAGCGCCTGATCGCGGCCATCCCCCGGCGGGACCGGCGGATCCGCCCTAACCCACCGAAGGGAGATGTGCCGCTATGACGGCTGAGCCTATTTTGGAGGTCCGGGACCTGTGCGCAGGCTACCGGACCCGGGGCCGGGCGGGCCGGGACCGGCAGGTGCTGGACCACGTCTCCTTCACCATCCACAGCGGCGAGGCCCTGGGGCTGGTGGGCGAGAGCGGCTGCGGCAAATCCACCCTGGCCCGGACCATCCTGGGCATGCAGGCCGGCTATACAGGGCTTGTCTGTCACAACTCCCAGCGGCCCCAGATGGTCTTTCAGGACCCCTTCAGCGCCCTAAATCCGGCCCGTACCGTGGGCTGGATTCTGGAGGAGCCCCTGAGGATCGCCGGGCAGAGCAGCCGGGCAGAGCGCCGCCGCCGGGTGGACGAGCTGCTGGAGCAGGTGGGCCTGTCCCCTGCCTATGCCGCCCGGCGGCCCCATGAGCTGTCCGGCGGCCAGCGGCAGCGGGTCTGCATCGCCTCCGCCCTCATTGTGCGTCCCCGGCTGGTCATCGCCGACGAGCCGGTCTCCGCCCTGGACGTGACCATCCAGGCCCAGATTTTGCAGCTGCTGGCCGACCTGCGGCAGGAGTACCAGCTGAGCTACCTCTTCATCTCCCACGACCTCAACGTGGTCTATCAGCTCTGCGACCGGGTGATCGTGATGAAGGAGGGCAGGATCGTGGAGGAAAATACGGTGGACGAGATCTTCGACCACCCCCGGCACCCCTACACCCGGCAGCTTCTGGAGGCGGCCGAGTAGCGGAAGCGGCAGCCTTTCCCGGGCGCAAAACAGGACCGCGGCGCTGGTGTACAAAAGCCAGCGCCGCGGTCCTGCTGCGTGATGGAACAGGCCGGTGCGGGATGGATACCGGCTTCGCCGCAACCGCCCGTATCCCGATGAAATGCGCCCGAACCCCACAAGGTTTGGGAGAAAGGAAATAAAACAGAAGGAAGCGCGCGGGGTGGAAGAGATGAGCCGGCCCGTTTGAACCGCTCCCCCGCTAAAACAGCGTCTTTTCATTTGCGTTGAACAGATTGTCGTTGATCTCTGTCAGCGGCGTATGGTGGAGGAGCCCATGGAGGATGATGGAATCCCGCTTCAGCTTGGGGTAGATGGGCGCATAGCCCACCTGCTTCAGCAGTTGCTGGGATTCCTCCAGCGTGGCCTCCAGCCCGATGCAGATGCACAGCAGCCGGTCGCGGGAGGGCCTGCGCCGCCCGGAAAAAACCTGGTGGAGGTAGACCTCGCTCATCCCGGCCCGGCGGGCCAGCTCCGCCTTGCTGACAGCCAGCCTTCCATAGAGCTCCGCCAGCTCCGCCCTTAAATCCAGTGTGGTGAAATACGGCTGATTTTCTGTGATATACTGTTCCAGATTGGCCTGGCTCATCAGCTCCTCGCTCAGGTCGCTGGTCGATTTCTCTTTCACGGCACTTCTCCCTTTACTTTTCCTGCAAATCGTGTATCATAGGATCTGATTCATAGTTTACCCGACCTTTTTCTCCAATGCAATATGCCGGCTGCATAGGGTTTGACTTTTTTGGGGGTGATCGCCACGTATTCCTGGTTGACAGAAGCGCTGCGGACTGAATTTGAGGAGGATCGCCTCTTGAAGGAGAGCCCCCGGGGCAGCGTGCGGCTGATCCGGCACCGGGCCTCCGGCCGGCCGTTTATTCTCCGCCGCTTTACCGGCAGCGGGGAGGTCTACCGCCAGCTTCTGAGCTGCACCTGCCGCCACCTGCCGCTCATCTACGAGGTGTCGGAGCTGGAGGGGGAAACCCTCGTCATTGAGGAGTTTATCGAGGGGGATACCCTGGACTTCCTCCTGGAGGGGGCCCTGTTCTCCCCGGCGGAGACCCGGCAGATCACCGGACAGCTCTGTCAGTCTCTGTGGGTGCTCCACTCCATGGCCGCCGTCCATCGGGACATCAAGCCGGAGAACGTGATCCTGCGGCAGGCCGACGCGGTGCTCATCGACTTCGACGCCGCCCGGCTCCACAAGCCGGAGGCCGGGGCCGACACCCAGGTTTTGGGCACCACCGGCTTTGCCGCCCCGGAGCAGTACGGCCTGGGCCAGTCCGACACCCGGACGGACATCTACTCCCT
>CANSQX010000102.1 GCA_947649225.1 uncultured Flavonifractor sp. | reverse complement strand
GTGGAGAACCTGAAGGGCAAGAAGATCGCCATGACCTGGGCCTACTCCCCCAGCTACGGCAAGCCCCTCTCCGTCCCCCAGGGCGTGATTGGCCTGATGACCCGCTTCGGCATGGACGTGGTGCTGGCCCATCCCGAGGGCTACGAGGTCATGCCCGAGGTGGAGGAGGTGGCCAGGAAGAACGCGGCGGCCACCGGCGGCTCGTTCACCAAGACCAACTCCATGGCCGAGGCCTTCCAGGATGCGGACATTGTGTACCCCAAGAGCTGGGCCCCCTTCGCCGCCATGGAGAAGCGCACCAACCTGTACGCCGCCGGGGACAGCGACGGCATCAAGGCCCTGGAGAAGGAGCTGCTGGCCCAGAACGCCCAGCATAAGGACTGGGCCTGTACCGAAGAGATGATGTCCAAGACCAAAGACGGCAAGGCCCTGTACCTCCACTGCCTGCCCGCCGACATCACCGGCGTGTCCTGCGAGGAGGGCGAGGTGGACGCCGGCGTCTTTGACCGCTACCGCACGCCCCTCTACAAGGAGGCCAGCTTCAAGCCCTATATCATCGCCGCCATGATCTTCCTGGCCAAGTGCAAGGATCCCCAGGCCACCCTCAAGGCCCTGGAGGCGCGCAACACGGCCCGCTGGCTCCAGGGGTGAGACGGCCTGCCGCAGAAGGGATGGAATCATTTTGGGTAAACGTATCGTAATTGCGCTGGGCGGCAACGCCCTGGGCAGCAATCTGCCCGAGCAGATGGAGGCGGTGAAAAAGACCGCCAGGGCCATTGCCGACCTGATTCAGGACGGCCACCAGGTGATTGTCGCCCACGGCAACGGCCCCCAGGTGGGGATGATCCAGAAGGCTATGGCCGAGCTGACCCGCTCCGAGCCGGAGAAGTACATTCCCTGTCCCCTGTCGGTGTGCGTGGCCATGAGCCAGGGCTACATCGGCTACGACCTCCAGAACGCCCTGCGGGAGGAGCTGCTGAACCGCGGGATCCAGAAGGGCGTGGCCACCGTCCTCACCCAGGTGGAGGTGGACCCGAACGACCCGGCCTTTCAGACCCCCACCAAGCCCATCGGGGCCTTCCACTCCCCGGAGGAGGCCAAGTTCCTCATCCAGAACCGGGGTTATCAGATGGTGGAGGACTCGGGCCGGGGCTGGCGGCGGGTGGTGGCCTCTCCCCGCCCGGTGTCCATCGTGGAGATCGACTCCATCCGCGACATGGTGGAGGCCGGTCTGGTGGTGGTGGCCTGCGGCGGCGGCGGTATTCCGGTCTTCCAGACAGAAGGACACCACCTCAAGGGCGCGGCGGCGGTCATTGACAAGGACTTCGCCTCCTGCGTCCTGGCCCGGCAGCTGGAGGCCGACACCCTCATCATCCTCACCGCCGTGGAGAAGGTGGCGGTGAACTTCGGCAAGCCGGATCAGAAGTGGCTGGACAGCCTGACCCCCGAGGAGGCAAGGGGCTATATGGACGCAGGCCACTTCGCCCCGGGCTCCATGCTTCCAAAGGTTCAGGCCGCCGTGGAGTTCGCCCAGTCCGCTCCAGGCCGCTCCGCCCTGATCACCCTGCTGGAGAAGGCCCGCGACGGCGTGGCCGGGCGCACCGGCACCGTGATCCGGCAGGCATAGAAGGCGCAATGCCCCAAAGCAGGCAAAAAAATTACGGAGATCTGCCCGTGCGGCAGGTCTCCGTAATTTTTGTGGATTTGATCGCTAGAGCCTGTTTGAAAACCGCCAAACCGCCGCTTTACGGCGCCTTCTTCCGCCAGGGTTCCTGCGTCAAATTGCTTTGCCTGGCAGAAAAACCTGCCCCAATCCGGCATTCCGCCGGGTTTCAAACAGCCCCTAGTTTCTTTTCAGCTTCTCCAAAAGCATCCGCTCCCAGCGGTCCCCATAGCGCAGGACCAGCACAAAGACCGCCGCCCCGGCCAGTCCCAGCAGCGCCAGGACCCACGGCGGCAGGGCCAGGGCCGCCCCACCCAGGACACAGGCTGCCAGCAGGCCCCAGGGCCGCGTCAGAACCACTAAGACGAAAAACCGCCGTGCCTTGATGTTGGTAAGCCCCGCCAGGATGCAGAGCAGGTCGTCCGGGAAAAAGGGAAACAGAAAAGCCAGCGCCAGAAAGAGATCCCGCTTGCGCTGGATCACATCCAGGTAGCGGGCTGAGATCCGGCTGCCGATAAAGCGCCCGGCGAAGGACTGGCCCAGCGTCCGCGCCAGCCCAAAGACCAGCATGGAGCCCAGTACCATGGCGGAGGCCGTGAGAAGAAAGGACATCCAGGTCCCGAAGAGCACCGCCCCGGCCAGGGCGGTCACGTTGCTGGGGATGGGAGCCACAATCACCGATGCCAGCTGCACCAGGAAAAAGACCAGGTGGGCGCGGGGGGTGAACCGGGCAATATAGGCCCGCATCCCCTCCAGAGAGGACGCGGCCTCAAAGAACCCGGACCGCCCCAGCGCCAGTGTGCCGCCAATCAGCAGCGCGGCCGCCAGCACCGCCGCCCAAATCCTCTTTTTCATCAAGCACTCCCCTCCCCCGCCGGATCGATCCCTATTCTACCACCGGACAGGCGCGGAAATTAGACCTTGTTTGAACATTGGCGGAATGCCCAACGGCGAGAGATTGTTCCGCCAGACAAGGCCTAGGAAGAACATTGGAAGATTTTCTATCTATTTTGGGGCAAAAACAAAAAAGCCACACCAGAACTGGTGTGGAGTCTCTGCCGGGCGACGTTTACCGCTCACTGGGAATCACCGTGCTGCCGTCGAAGATCAAATCGTCAATATCCGAAGAATAAAACCGCATCCTACCGACCTCCCTTCTCATTTTGTATGTGCCCAGTATACACCCCGCCGGCCCGAAATGCAAGGGCCAGCTTGTGGTAACTGCACAAGGTTCCTCTCTTCTATTTGGTGCTTTTGCCGGCTCTAGGGATCTAATTCCGGAAATGGTTCCCCCTCCCTTCTTGACAGCGCCCCGCCTGGAATCCTATAATAGGAAGCGGAAACATCATAAAGGAGGGATCCCCTTGACAGACCGGCGCGCCAGCGGCATTCTGCTGCCCGTCTTCTCTCTGCCCGGTCCCTATGGCACGGGCACGCTGGGGCGTGAAGCCCTGCGGTTTATCGACTTTCTCTCCCAGGCCGGCCAGTCCTACTGGCAGATTCTCCCCCTGGTTCCCCCCGGGGACGGCGACTCCCCCTATATGTCCTCCTCCTCCTTTGCGGGCAATCCCCTGCTGCTGGATCTGGAGGAGCTGGCCGAAGAGGGCCTGCTCACCCAGGCGGAGCTGGACAGCATCCGCACCAGTGATCAGGACAGGGTGGACTACGCGCTGCTGGCCAAAACCCGCCCCGCCCTGCTGCGGAAGGCCTGGGAACGGGGCCGGGAGCACTATGCCGCCCCCCTGCTGGACTTTTTGGATCAGGAGGCGTACTGGCTCCCCGACTATACCCTGTTCCTCGCCCTCCGGGCGCACTTCGGCGGACTGCCCCTCGCCCAATGGCCCGCTGCGGTGCGCAGCCGGGAGCCCGCCGCCATGGCCAAATACAGCCGCCTGCTGGCCGGGGAATCGGCCTATTACGCGTTCCTCCAGCTCCTCTTTTTCCGCCAGTGGGCGCGTGTCAAGGACTACGCCAACCGGAAGGGCATCTCCGTCATCGGCGATCTGCCCATCTACGTCTCGCCCGACTCGGCGGAGGTCTGGTCCCAGCCCTGGCTGTTCCAGCTCAACCCGGACCTGACTCCCTCTGTTGTGGCCGGGGTCCCGCCGGACGCCTTTTCAAGCACTGGCCAGCACTGGGGCAACCCCCTCTACGCCTGGGAGCGCCACAAGGCCAACGGTTACGCCTGGTGGCGGCGGCGGGGCGCCCATATGGCCCGGCTCTATGATGTGGTGCGCATCGACCATTTCCGGGCATTTCACACCTACTGGTCCATCCCCGGCGGGGAGACCACTGCTGTAAACGGCCACTGGGAGCCCGGCCCCGGTATGGAGCTGGTGGAGATTTTGCGGAATGTCCCCGGCCTGTCTCTCATTGCGGAGGATCTGGGCGATCTGGACCAGGACGCCCAGGATTTTATCGCCCGGAGCGGACTTCCGGGTATGAAGGTCCTGGCCTACGCGTTCGACCCGTGGGGTGAGAGCGCCTATCTTCCCCACAACTGCCCGCCCAACTCGGTGTGCTACACCGGCACCCACGACACCCCCACCTTTGTCCAGTGGCTCTTTGGAGAGGCGTCCGAAGCCGGGCGTGACTATGCCATCGACTACCTCCGTCTTCGGGCCGAAGAGGGTTTTGGCTGGGGTGCGGTCCGGGGGGCCTGGGGCTCTCCCTCCCGCCTGGCCGTCGCCCCCATGCAGGATCTGCTGGGCCTGGGGGCCGACTCCCGGATGAACGCCCCCGGCACCAGCGGCCCCCAAAACTGGAGCTGGCGGGTCCGCGCCGCCGCTCTGAACGGCGATGTAGCCGGACAGCTCCGGCACATCACCCATATCTACCGCCGGGGCGTTTAGGCCTTGCATTTTCCAGAAAAACCTGCTATGATAAGGGCGGAAGGTTTTGTCTCAATCCAATGACGATACATAGACTGAGGTGGATCATATGATAGGGGCTATTGGCGGAGTCGGTTCTGTTTACCGCCTAGGTGCGATTGCCGGGGCAAGCGCCGTCTCCCGCGCTCGTTCTCCCTACTCCAGCACGGCGTCCGGGGCACGGCCGGAGCAGACCCAAAGTGCCCGGCAGGCCGGGGGCGTCTGGACTGGACATAAGGCGGCCCAGCCGGAGGTCCCGGTTCAGCCGGTACGTCCGGTCACGCCTGCCAGCAGTCAGGCCGCCGATCCGGCGGGCTTGGGCCTGCCCATCCGCGAGGGGGCCGACCCGGTAGAGATGGCCGTCCGGATGCGCATCCAGTATGTAGACGATCCGGCTGCCAAAGGAGAGGCCGCCCAAGGCATCGAGGGCGCCCAGCAGGCCGCCGAGGAGGGCCGGTGCGAGACCTGCGAGGAGCGTAAGTATCAGGACGGCTCCGACGACATGGGGGTCTCCTATCAGACGCCCACCCGGATCGACCCGGATCAGGCTGCTTCCGCCGTCCGGGGCCACGAGATGGAGCATGTCGTCCGGGAGCAGGCCAAGGCCCAGCGGGAGGACCGTAAGGTGGTCAGCCAGAGCGTGACCCTCCACACTGATATTTGTCCGGAGTGCGGCAAGGTCTATATCTCCGGCGGCACCACCCGCACTACCACCGCCGCCAAGCCCGATCCCCAGCAGGCCGCCGCCCAGCAGGCACAGCAGACCCGCCAGCCCTTCTCCGCTGTGGCGTAATCTCAATTTGTGCAAAAGGCTGCGCGTCCCTATAGGGATCGCGCAGCCTTTTTGCACAAAATTTTCCTTCCATTCTTTTCTCTCTCCCACAAAATGCCGATAATATAAGAAAGAAGGATCGTTCAGGGAGGGATTGAACATGAGCGGTATGTCCATCTTGGGCGCGGCCGCCCCCCAGCACTATGACAGTGCGCTCCAGCACACCCAGCCCTCTGCGGGCGCGCCGACCCAGACCGAGCAGCCGAACCAGCCGCCGGCCCCGCCGGAGGAGCCCTCCCCCACGCTCGTTGAGATGATGCAGGAGGCCAGGGAAAAGGCGGAGGAGCGGCGCAAGCAGCTCCAGCCCAAGAGTACCACCCGGTACGGCGACGCGCCCATGGAGGCCTATGCCCGCCTGGGCCGGGCCCGAAGCGCGGCTGAGGTCAATGCGGCCGCCGGATACGCCCGCCGGCGTCTGGTACAGTTCCAGGCGGCCCTGCGGAGGGACAGTGACAACGCCGAGCGGATCCGCGCCGCCATCAGTCAGCTACAAAAGGTGGTCCAGCGGGCCGGAAAGAAAAAACGGGAGCTGGATCGGGAGAAGCTGATCAAGCTCCGCCAGCGCAAGGCCGCCCAGGAGGACCAGCGCCGGGAATCCTTGCGTCTCAAGCAGGAGCTTCGCCGCCGCCAGACCATGCGGATGATCCGGGAGTCTGGCTACCTTCGGGAGACCGAGATCGACAACCGGCTCCAGGACCAGATGGCCGCGACCCGGATGGAGCTGCGGGCCCAGGCTCAGGCCCTCTCCGCCGCAGCGGGCCCCTCTGTAGACAGCGCCATCCAGCAGTATGCCGTCCAGGCCGCCGCCGCGCCGCCGCCCGCGCCGGAGATCTCGCTTCAGGCCTGAGCTCTTTTCTTTCAGCCACTCAAAGAAGCGTCCCGCTTGTGCGCTCCCGGCGTTTCTCCAAGGCAGCGAGCCGGAGGCGGAGCAAGCGCCATAGAAAGCCAAAAGCACCCGCAGGGGCCGGGATTCCCGTGGGATCCCGGCCCCTGCGCTTATCTGGACCAAATCACTATTTCTCCTCCAGCAGCTTGCTGAGCTCCGCCATAAAGGTACTGATATCCTTGAACTGGCGATAAACCGAGGCAAAGCGGACATAGGCCACCTCATCCACCCCTTTGAGCTTATCCATTACCAGCTCGCCGATGCGGGTGGTGGGGATCTCCCGGTCCATGTCGTTTTGCAGGCTCTGCTCAATCTCGCTCACGATCTGGGTCAGGGTGTCGAAGGGCACCGGCCGCTTTTCACAGGCCCGGATCATGCCGTTGAGCATCTTGTTCTTGTCAAAGGACTGGCGGCTCCCGTCCCGCTTGATGACCACCAGGGGCACGCTCTCCATGATCTCATAGGTGGTAAACCGCCGGTGACAGGCCAGGCACTCCCGGCGGCGGCGGATGCTGGCCCCCTCGTCCGAGGGCCGTGAGTCAACGACTTTGCTCTCCGGGTGGGCGCAATAGGGGCACTTCATAATAACCAGCCTCCCTGCTGTCTGGCCGCCCCGGCGGACCGGCGCGGCCTGCTCTCTATCTCTCCCCCTATGATACCAACAAGCGCGCAGGGTTTCGTGGCATCATGGCATCGCCCCCGGCTGCCCCGCAGAGGCGATTCAGTCGTGCCAGGTAAGGTTGGTATAATAGCGGTTCCACAGCTATTATACCACAGTGTCTTGGAAAATGGTATCTCTTTTCGTATAAAAACCTTTTTCCCAACCGTGCATAGAAGCCTCGCCGGACGGTCAAACTACAGGCACAGAAAGCGAGGTGATCTCCATGCAGAAGAACCGCAGCAACCCCACTCCCGAGGGCGGCGGCAGCCAGAACCAGTCCAACCGCGGCGCCCAGAACAAGCGGAACTCCTCCAGCGCCGAGAACAAGAAGGACAGCCAGTCCCAGAACAAGAGCGGGAATCAGGGCCAGTTCTAGTCGGGAGCCGCGCTCACGGCAAATCCAAGAAGCTGTACCATTCGGCGAAGTGTGCAGATTTGCAAGACAGAATTGCCGTTGACAAGGGAAAAATCGCAGGAAGCCTTTGTGTATTTCAAGACTTTTTAACGCGGTCAAAGGCAGTTTTGTCCGCAAAGATGCGTACTGAGGCTATTGGTACAGCTTCTAAGACCTCCGGACGGCGCAGGCACGCCGCCGGAGGTCCTTTCTGTCCGCTCCGCGCTATACGGTGAGCAGCGGCGCACCGGATTTGATCAGCTCCGTGAGCGGCGGACCCCAGGGGATCAGCTCCAGCCCTATGCCGGTGAGGATGTCCTCCACCCCCAGTTCTCGGGCGCAGGAGATGCAGGCGGAAAATTCCACCCCCGCCTCCCGGGCCAGCTGGATCCGCTCCGTTACTTCCGGATCCTCCGCCGTCAGGCGGGCCGTCTCGCCCCAGATGATCACCGTCACCCGCTTCCACCAGCCATGTACCAGGCTGTTCACCGCGTACATAATCACCATCTTGTCCAATACCACCGGGTTTGCGTTGGTCCACAGAATATGCAGATGCCCGCCGTCCATACCAGTCCCTCCCTGCTGTCTGTTTGCCCTGTAAGAGCATAGTAAAATGGCCGTGTGCCGACGGAGACGGCACATCCTTACAATTTTATGCGCCCACCAGCTCCGCCAGCGCGGCACAGAGGGCGTCCATCTCCTCCTCCGTGCCCACAGTCACCCTCAGGTGGTTGGAGATCCGGGGCTTGTCCCACCAGCGTACCAGAATCCCCCGGGCCCGCAGGCCGTCCAGCAGCTCCTTGGCGGCCACCCGGTCATGGGAGAGAAAGAGAAAGTTGGCCGCCGACTCACATACCGAAAAGCCCAGCTCCCTCAGCCGCCCGGCGGTCTGCTCCCGGGTCCGGATGATTTTGTCCACGGTCTCCTGAAAATAGTCCGGGTCCGCCAGGGAGCCCGCCGCCCCGGCCAGGGCCAGCCGGTCCAGGGTGTAGGAGTTGAAGGAATTCTTCACGGCGTCCAGCCCGGCGATCAGGTGGGCCCCGCCCAAGGCATAACCCACCCGCAGGCCCGCCAGGGAGCGGGACTTGGACATAGTGCGCACCACCAGCAGGTTGGGGCAGCTGTCCACCAGCGAAGCTGCCGACTCCCCGCCGAAGTCCACATAGGCCTCGTCAATCAGCACCACGGACTGGGGATTTCCCTCCACGATGGTCTTGATGCCGTCCAGGGGGAGGGCCCGGCCGGTGGGGGCGTTGGGGTTGGCCAGCACCACGCCGCCAGACCGCCCCACAAACTGCTCCACCGGCACCCGGTATGCCTCATCCAGCGGAATCTCCCGGAAGCGCAGGCCGAAGAGCTCTGCGTAGACCGGGTAAAAGCTGTAGGTGATATCGGGAAAGACCAGCTCCTGCTCCGGGTCAAAAAAGGCCAGAAAAGCCATGGCCAGCACCTCGTCCGAGCCATTGCCCACGAAGACCTGCTCCGGCTTCACCCTGTGGAGGGCGGCCAGGGAGTCCCGCAGGGCGCTCCCGTCCGGGTCCGGGTAGAGACGCAGGGCCCCGCCGGCCGCGTCCCGGATGGCCTCCAGGGCCTTGGGTGAGGGGGGATAGGGGTTTTCATTGGTGTTCAGCTTGATGAAGGTCCGGTCCTTGGGCTGCTCTCCGGGGGTGTAGGGGACCAGACTCCGGATGCGGGGACTCCAAAACGCTCTCATTGGCTCGCTTCCTCCGCTCGTATGATTTTTTTCACGCTCTTCTCCGCCTTGGCCCGCGGGATCATCAGCTCGTGGCCGCAGCCGGCACAGCGCAAGCGGAAGTCCATCCCCACCCGGAGCACCTGCCACCGGCGGCTTCCGCAGGGGTGCTCCTTTTTCAGCTCCAGCTCGTCTCCTACCCGGATATCCATGGCGTCTCCTCCTGCCGTGACGGCATCCTGACTTTGTTCTGTCCTGGGATCTATTATAAGTTCCCCGGCCTCCGCTGTCAATTCAGGGACTGCTTCCGCATATAGTGGGCTATCCAGAAAAAAACAGACGGAGCACAGAAAGGATTTGGTCACATTGACGATCTGCTACCCGCCCGAGGGGCATCTTTTACATAGGCCGGAAAACGCGGCCGCCCTGGCCACCCCCGCCGCCCTCCGGCGGACCATGGAGGAGGGCCGGATCGTGGAGGGCGCCGCTCTCCTGTGCGACGCGGCCCACAACCTCACCGTATCCCTGGGACCCTGGACCGGCGTGATCCCCCGGGTGGAGGCCGCCATGGGTATCGCCGACGGGAGTACCAGGGAGATCGCCATTCTCTCCCGGGTGGGCAAGCCGGTCGCCTGTGTGATCACCGGCCTGGAGGAGCGGGAGGACGGCAGCCTGGTCCCCGTGCTCTCCCGCCGCCGCGCCCAGGAGACCGCCCTGGCCGCCCTGCTGGACGTCCTCCGCCCCGGCATGGTCATCCCCGCCTCGGTCACCCACCTGGAGCCCTTCGGGGCCTTTGTGGACGTGGGCTGCGGGGTGTCCTCCATGATCGGTATTGAAAATATCTCAGTCTCCCGGATCCCCCACCCAAACTGCCGCTTCGCCCCCGGTCAGGACATTTTCGCCTTGGTTCAGGACGTGGACCGGGTCCAGCGCCGGATCTATCTGACCCACAAGGAGCTGCTGGGCACCTGGGCCGAAAACGCCGCCCAATTCCAGCCGGGCATGACGGTCCCCGGCGTGGTGCGCGGGGTGAAGG
>CANSQX010000101.1 GCA_947649225.1 uncultured Flavonifractor sp. | reverse complement strand
CCGGAGAGGACTCCCTCCTGGTCCCGGGCTCCGCCGGTATGTACGGGGGCTGCTGTCCAGACTCCGCCGGGGGGGCGGCGGGCTCCGGGTCCGGCAAACACTCCGGCCCGGGCGCAGACAGGATCGCCGCCCCGGCCGGGGTCTCGGGCTCCGGGACTGGGGCCGGGGGGACGGTCCCGGGCTCCGGCCCGGCTTTGGCGGACGCCAGCAGGCGCTTGGGGGTATAGTGGATGGACATGGGGACACCTCGGTTATCGTTGGGCGGCCGGAACGGGGCCGCCGTTGTCATTTGTGCAGAGAATCAGCAGGTTCCGGCTGGGAGCGGGGAAATTCGACAGGGCGGGCGTGGGACGGGGCCGTCCGGCGGCCCCTCTCACCGGCGGCGGGGGAGCTTTTTCCGGACGGACATCCACAGACGGACCAGCGACGCCACCGTGAGCACCCCCACGGCCAGCGCCCCGGCCAGCCCCAGCGTATGGAGCAGCGTGTGGAGAAACTGGGCGGTCTCGCCGTTCATGGCGTGCTCCATGGAATAGTAGATCCCGCCGCCGGGCACCAGGGGGAACAGGGCCACCAGCAGATAGGCGGTCACAGGGCACCGGCGGATGCGGGCCATGATCTCCGCATAGAGGGAAACCGCCACGGCGGCCGCGAAGGACTGGGCGATGTCGCTGCCCAGGGGGACGGCCAGCAGGTAGCAAAGCCACCCCAGCATTCCGCCGAAGGCGCAGATCCAGATGCCGCCGCCCCGGATGTTGAAGAGCACGGAGAAGCCCAGACACCCCACGAAGGCGCAGGCGCAGGGCAGAACAAAATCACAGAGCACGTCCATTACAGGGCCCCTCCCAGCAGGCGGGCCAGACCCATGGCCAGGCTGGTGCCGATGGCGATGGCCGCGCCGATGAGCAGGGCCTCCCCCAGCTTGGTGATGCCGGAGACCAGATCCCCGGCCATGATATCCCGCATGGCGTTGGTGAAGGCGATGCCGGGCACCAGAGCCATCAGCGCGCCGATGATGATGCGGTCCGCGTGCTCCCCCAGCCCCAAAAAGGTGAGGAAGAGGGCCAGCAGGGCGGACACCATGCCCCCGGCCACGGTTTTGAAGAACTGGTTGGCGTCCCAGCGGGTCATGAAGTCCAGGCACAGGCCGATGGAAACGCCGCACAGCCCGCCGCACAGGGCGTCCCGCGCCGTGCCGCCGAAGAAGACGGCAAAGGCGGCCGTGGCCGCGAAATAGGCCAGATACCGGGCCGGGCAGGCGTAGGTCTGCCACCCGGCGCGGATGTCCGCCAGACGGCTCTGGGCGTCGGCGAAGGGGGGCGCCTCCCGGCACAGGTCCCGGCACAGGGCGTTGTATTTCTCCAGCAGGTAGATGTCGGTCCCGTGGGGCGGGATCCGCCGCACCCGGGTCACCGGGTGGCCGGTGGGGTCGGTGAGGCTGACGATCACCAGATTGGGGATGGCGAAAACCTCCCCCGTGTCCACGCCGTAGGCCTGGAGCAGGCGGCGGATCGACTCCTCCACCCGGTAGATCTCCGCCCCGCTCTCCATCAGGCGGAAGCCCAGCTCCGCACTCAGGCTCAGCAGGGCGTCATAGTCCAGTTCCAAAGGGACACCCGCCTTTCCGGGGCCCCGGCCTGGAGCAGGGGCCTGAGTGATAAGCATACCTCTTTTTTGCGGCGGACGCAAGGGCTTTTTCCTGGGGCGCGTTTGCCGCCGGCAAGTTTCCTTCACGCTGCGGTGTGGTGTATTTCAAGAATGATTCACGCCGTATGGCGGAAAAAGCTCCGCCGCTTGGGTGTTTTGACATGGTCCAAACAAGTCCTGGGGGAGCAGGCCCTGGGCAGCGCCGCTCAGCCCTTTTGGGAGCACTTGGCGGCGTCGATGGCCAGCACAATCATCAGGGCCGGCAGGGCGTTCTCCGGGTCGGGTACGTCGATCTCGTAGGTATCGGTGAGGTGAAAGAGCTCCTTGGAGGCCGACAGGACAAACTGCCCTGCGGCGTCCGTGACCTGATAATCCCAGCCCATAAAGTCCCCCTGGACCTCCCAGCCGTTACAGTCCAGGGAGAACCGGGGCTTGAACAGGGTGAACTCCTTCCGGAGCACCCCCATGGGCCGCTCACCCTCGTAGAGCACAAAGCGGGGCAGCAGGGTGAGAATCTCCTCCTGCACCCGGCCCAGATGGGTCCCGTCCGGGCCGTAGATCTCCAGCCGGTGGCCCCAGGACAGCTTTCCCTCCACCGTGAAGGCGGTGCTGCCGTCCTCGTGGTAGATGTCGTAGCTGTCAAACCAGCTGAAAAACCGCTGTTTGAACAAAAGCTTCACCGGGGGACCTCCTCTCCCGGCGGCTCCCGCAGGGGATGGGCCTCCGGATCCCCCGCCAGGGCCAGGCGCTCCCGGCAGAGCTCCTCGTAGAGGGCGCGAAAGCTCCAGGGGGCGTTGGACTCGGTGAGCACCGCCTTGAGAACGGTCCGGGGGACCCCCGCCCGCCGGAGCAGCTGGAGGGTCAGATCCAGCTGCCGCCCGGGCAGGCGGCAGAGCACCAGCACCGGCTCGTCCACGGGCTCCGCCGGGACGGCCCCGGCCTCCTCATAGCCGGGCAACCCGGCCAGGCGGCCAACCGGGAGCCCCAGCTCCCCCTCCGCTACCGGCCGCAGGCGGATTCCCCGAGGGGTGAGGACCCCCCGCAGCTTCCCCAGCCAGGCCGGACGGCCGGGGCAGTAGAACAGCAGCATACCGGATGACATCACAGATCAAAACCTCCTGCGCTGAGACGTGGGGACCGGACCGCCGGGCGGCCCGGAGCGTTTCTTCCATCATACCCTGCCGCGCCTCTTTTTTCAACTATACTTTTTGCCTCTGCAAAAAAAATATGCCGGAGCCCGGGCCGGGGTTCCTCCGGACCGCCCCGGCGCATAGAATGACCGGGGGCGCGGCCCCCATTCTGCCCGGAAGGAGGAAGCGCCATGGACAATCCCATCCTCGCCCGCCTGCGGGATAATCTGGGGGTGCAGCACCCCGACCCGGCCTGGCTTCTCACCCTGCTGACCGCCCTGGAGCTGGGCCGCTACAGCCTGGAGGACTGGAACAGCGCACTGTCCGCTGTTCTGGGCCGCCGGATTCTCTGCCCGTCCTATCAAACCCTTTCTCACTATTTACAGAAGTCGGTTTTAGGGGTAAAATAGAGGAAGATTGAGAAGGAGGTGCCCCATGAAACTGACCTTTTTCGGCGCAGCCAAGGCGGTCACCGGAAGCTGTCACTGCGTGGAGTCGGGCGGGCGCAAGGTGCTCATCGACTGCGGACTCCAGCAGGGGCGGGACGAGCGGGACAACAGCCTGCTGGACTTCAACCCCAGCTACATTGACGACGTCATTGTCACCCATGCCCATATCGACCACTCGGGGCGCATCCCCCTGCTGGTCAAGCAGGGGTTCAGCGGCAACATCTACTGCACCCGCCTGACCAAGGAGCTGCTGTCCATCATGCTGCGGGACTCGGCCCACATTCAGGAGAGCGACGCCCAGTGGGAGAACCAGAAGGGCAAGCGTGCCGGCCGCCCGGCGGTGGAGCCCCTGTACACCCTGGAGGACGCGGAGGAGTCCCTCAAGCACCTGGTGGCCTGCGAGTACAACGAGGAGCTCCAGATCGGCGAGGGGATGCGCCTGCGCTTCATCGACGCGGGGCATCTGCTGGGCTCGGCCTGCGCGGAGCTCTGGCTCACCGAGGAGGGGGTCACCAAGAAGATCGTCTTCTCCGGGGACCTGGGCAACCGGGATCAGCCCATCATCCGCAACCCCCAGTATATCACCGAGGCCGACTATGTGGTCACCGAGAGCACCTACGGCGACCGCCTCCACGACATGAGCCAGGACCCGGACTACACCGGCCGCCTGGCCGCCCTCATCGACGATACTTTGGGCCGGGGGGGCAACATGGTGATCCCCTCCTTTGCCGTGGGCCGTACTCAGGAGCTGCTCTACTTCATCCGGGAGATCAAGGAGCAGGGGCTGGTGAAGAAGGTCCCCGGCTTCCAGGTCTACGTGGACTCCCCCCTGGCCGGAGAGGCCACCAAGATCTTCTCCGGGGATCTGCGGGGCTACCTGGACGACGAGGCCATCGAGGTCCTGAAGGGCGGAGCCCTCTTCCAGTTCCCCGGCCTCAACATCACCGAGAGCGGCGAGGAGTCCAAGGCCCTGAACATGGACCCGTCCCCCAAGGTGATCATCTCGGCCTCCGGCATGTGCGACGCCGGACGTGTCCGCCACCACCTGAAGCACAACCTCTGGCGGGAGGAGTGTACCGTGGTCTTCGTGGGCTATCAGGCCGAGGGCAGCCTGGGCCGCCGCCTGCTGGAGGGGGCTCAGAGCGTCAAGCTCTTCGGCGAGGAGATCGCCGTCCGGGCGAAGATCGTGAACTTCCGCGGCCTCAGCTCCCACGCCGACCGGGCGGGGCTGCTGCGGTGGATCACCGCCTTCACCCCCAAGCCCGAGCAGGTCTTCGTGGTCCACGGGGACAGCAAGGTGACGGAGATCTACGCCCAGACCCTCCGGGAGAAGGGGATCCCCGCCCACGCCCCCAACTATGAGGAGGTCTACGACCTGCTGGCCAACCGGATGCTGGCTCCGGGCGTAGTGCTGGAGCCCAAGCCCCACGCGGCCCCCGTCTCCGCCGCCTTCCGCCGCCTGGAGGACGCCGGACAGCTGCTGCTGGAGGCCATCGCCCACAACCGGGGCGGGACCAACAAGGACCTGGCCAAGTTCGCCGACCAGATTCAGGCCCTCATCGCCCGCTGGGACCGGTGATTCTTTTTTCGGTAAGAAAAAGAATCAAAACGAACCTTCATCCTGCTCCGCCGTCTGGCTGTGCGCCCGGCCTTGGCGCCCGGTGACGCAGCAGGCGGAAACTTTGGCGGCGAGACATGCGCGAGGATGGAATCCGTGGTTCCTTAGGAGAAGGGAGCGTGTGAAAGGGGGGCTTGGCCCCCCTTTTTCACAGACCGTCGAAAGGGGCTTCGCCTGTTCCGGCGGGAAGGCTGCGGCCTGACGGCAGGCACACTTACAGGCCGGGCTGTGGTTTCCCCGGCGCACGTGCCGCCGGGGAAACCGGACTGGACTTTTTTCGCGCCTGCGGGCGCGAACCCTGAGAGGCTTTTTGACAGGCTGAGAGCGGCGCCGCCCCGTGGGGCGGCACCGCTCTCTTTTTCTCCGGAGGCGTGCTACCGTTTGACCAGCGCGGCCGCCTCCTCATAGGTGAGGCCGCCCACATAGTAGTCTACATAGAGCCCGTCTCGGTACACGCGGAAGCTGTAGCTCGCGTCCGGGCCGTGGATGGACGTGCTGGGCAGGGCGTGCTTCTCCAGGGCCTCCGGGGTCACTTCTTCCGGGAGAAAGTCGTCCCCGTCCCTGCGGACGCTGTCCGGTAGGCGCTGGACTACCACCATCAGCAGATCCTCCCCGTTTTTCCAGCGGACCACCATATGCTCGCCCTTCGTGCCGTCCTTCGCCAAAATCTGCGCCATCTCGAAGGTATAGCGCTCCGGGATCGTCTGGGGCAGATAGGCCCCCAGCGCCTCGGCTTTGGCCTGCTCCAGGGTCAGGGTTTCGTCCCGCCAGTCGGGGATGCGGCTGCACTGCAGGTGGTCCAGGGAGAGCTTGGCGCCGGGGCCGGCATACTCCCGGATGACGTACTCGGCCCGCAGCCGGGCGGACTCCTGACCGGTCATGCTGGCGCTGGAGAACAGGACTCCGATGTCTCCGGACAGAAAGGCGGCGTAGTACATCCCCTTGGGGGTATTGGGGCGGCTGGACTGTGCCGACCAGGCGGTGACCGGGGTGCTGTTCCCGCCGGAGCCGGCGGGCTGGGCGGGCACGCCGGGCAGGGACGCCATAGGGAGCGTACCGGGCGCCAGCCGGAGATGGAACCACTCGTTCACATCCTCGGTCTGGCCGGAGATCTCTACCTCCCAGAGGGAGCCGTCCCCGCCGTACCAGACCGTTCCCCAGAGGGTAAAGTCCGACCAGTAGAGGGACCAGGGGGGCGCGTCCCCGCCGCCCAGCACCTGTAAAATCTCCTCGCCGGTCATGGGCTCGGAGAAGGTCCCCTCCGGATGGCTCCGCCCTTGAATCCCGTCGGTACTGAGGGGGAAGTCGTGGCCCTCCAGCATAAGATCGCCGTGGGGCCGGCCCTCGAAGGGGTCGGTCACCGTCACCGCATTGGGGGCCGGAGCGGGCGTGGCCTGCGGCGTGGGTGCCGGGGTGGGAGACGGCGTGGGGGCGGCGTCGGGGCCAGGCTCGCCGGTCTCCTCCCCGGCGCCGTCCGGGTCCGGCAGTACGGCCGGAGGGGGCTGGGACGGCGGCGGGGTCTGCCGGGAGACGACGGGCTCCGGGGTGCGGGCCACCCCGGCGGTGGGATCGGGCTGCCGCTCCGGCCAGAAGATGCCGCCCTGAGCGGCCAGCAGCACCACGGCCAGGGTCAGGCAGGCGGCGGCCGCGGCTGTCCCCAGGACCCGGGCGGGACGGCGGCGGGTGCGCCCGGCGCTCTCCAGACGGTCCATCAGGCGGCGGTGGAAGCCGGGCGGCGGGGTCATCCGGTTCATCCAGTTGCGGTATCGGTTCATAGTTCCTCTCCTTCCAGCAGCTTCCGGAGCTTTTTCCGGGCCCGGGAGAGGCGGGCGCGCACAGTACCCTCGGCCTCTCCGGTCATGGCGGCGATCTCGGCGGTCTTGTAGCCCTCATAATAGAATAGGTGAACCGCGGCCCGGTCCCGGGGCGGCAGGGCGTAGATCTCCTCTAACGCCTCCCGCTCCTCGGGCGCGGCGGGCAGGAGATCGGGCATGGGGACACGCCTCCGCCGCCAGGGGGCCCGCAGGCGGCTCTTGCAGCCGTTGATGGTCACCCGCAGCAGCCAGGCCCGGGCGTGGTCCTCCCCGGCCAGGGCGGGCCGCTTCTCCAGGTACTTCAAAAAGGCGTCCTGAACGGCGTCCTCCGCCTCGTGGACGTCGCCCAGCAGAGCCAGCGCAGCCCGGTACAGGGTAGTCTCATGGGCCAGCACCAGGCCCTCCAGATCTTCGGCGGTCTCCATCCGCCTCCCTCCTTTCTGCCCTATATACGCTTTGGGACGGCAAATTGCTGCAGCCGGGTCCGGAAATAAAGAAATTTTTTCTGCCGGGGGGTTCGACTGTAAATTGTAAGCAAAATTTTGTTGATTTTGTCGGTCCGCTATAGTAGAATAATAACAAAATATACCTCCGCAGCGGCAGGAACGGGGGTTAGCGGAATTTTATCACAGTTGACAGGGAGTGTATACAGCAATGGAACTGCAAAAGGGGCAAAAGCTCAAACTTTCTGAGGTAGATTCCTCCGGAACGGTAAGCATTCAGGTCGCTGTCCGCATGGGCGGCGGGGAGGCCGACACCACCTGCTTTGGGGTGGACGCCGCCGGAAAGCTCTCGGACGACCGCTATTTCGTCTTCTACAACCAGACCGCCTCCCCCGAGGGGGCCATCTCCATGCAGTCCGGCGGGTCCGGCACGGTCTTCACGGTGGACACCACCCGCCTGCCCGATACCATCCAGAAGCTGGTGGTGACGGTGGCCGCCGACGGCGGGGCCCTGATGCGGGACATTGCCGAGGGGAGCATCGCCCTCCGGGGCAGCGGCGGGGAGGCCGTCTACCGTTTCTCCGGCTCCGGCTTCCAGGAGGAGAAGGCCCTCATTCTCTGCGAGCTCTACCGCAAGGACGGCATCTGGCGCTACACCGTGGTGGCCAGCGGCTTTAACGGCGGGCTGGAGGCCCTGCTCAACCACTTCGGCGGCCAGGCGGCCCAGCCCCAGCAGCCCGCACCGGCCCCTGCGCCTGCGCCTGCACCCGCCCCTGCGCCGGAGCCCCCCAAGGTCAACCTGAGCAAGATCAGCCTGAAAAAGCCGGGGGAGACCCACAAGATCGACCTATCCAAGAACAGCGGCGAGATCCACGTGAATCTGAACTGGAACACGGGGAAGAAGAAGCTCTTCGGCCGGGGCGGCGCGGTGGATCTGGACCTGGCGTGCATGTTCCGGCTCAAGAGCGGCCAGCAGGGGGTCATCCAGGCCCTGGGCAACTCCTTCGGGTCGGGCAGCGCCCTCCCCTTCATCTACCTGGATCAGGACGACCGCTCGGGCGCCAGCGTGGGCGGCGAGAACATGTACTTCACCAAGCCGGAGCTCATCGACTTCGCCGTGGTGTTCGCCTATATCTATGAGGGCGTGCCCAACTGGCGCTCCACCGACGCGGCGGTGGTGCTCCAGCAGAAGGGCTCCCCCGACATCGAGATCCGCATCGACAACCCCAACAGCCAGGACCGCTTCTGTGTGCTGGCCAGTCTCTCCGCCCGGAGCGGCGCCCTGGAGGTCAAGCGGGAGGACAAGTTCTTCTCCGGCCACCGGGAGGTGGACAACTACTACCACTTCGGTTTCCGCTGGGTGGCCGGGAAAAAATAGCTTCTTTTTCTTGAGAAGAGAAGAAGCAAAACGGACGGTTATCTTTTTTACCCCTGCGCTTTTCGCACCGCAGGCAGAACGGCAAGGAGGTGGGCCCCGTGGTCTACAACGCCATCGGCACCCGCGAAAATATTAAAATCATCGACTCGGCCTCCCACGGCGGGGTCAAAATCGACATTATGGAGTACCAGAAGCTGATGGGCTCCACCAACACCCAGGCGGCCATGGACCTCTACTTCATGGAAAAGCAGAACATCCGGGTCCGCCAGGCGGCGGTTTACATCGAAAACGACATGGTGACCGTCCAGCCCGGGGCCATGAGCTATTTCCAGGGGCCCCTGGAGATGGTCTCCGGCCTCACCCCCGGCAACGCCCTGGGCCGCCTGTTCTCCGGCGCGGTCACCGGCGAGGGGGCCGCCCAGCCCGAGTACAAGGGCAGCGGCATGCTGGTGCTGGAGCCCACCTTCAACCACCTCCTGCTCCTCCAGCTGGACCGGGAGGAGATCATCGTGGACAAGGGCATGTTCTACTGCGCCCAGGGGGGCGTGACCGTCAAGCCCTCCATGCAGCGCAATATCTCCTCCGCCCTGGCCGGGGGCGAGGGGCTGTTCCAGATCTCCCTGTCGGGCACCGGGCTGGTGATTCTGGAGTGCCCCGTCCCCTCCTGCGAGATCGACGTCATCGAGCTCCAGAACGACACCCTGCGGGTGGACGGCAACTTCGCCGTCCTGCGCTCGGCGGGGCTGGACTTCACCGTGGAGCGCTCGGCCAAGACCCTGCTGGGCTCGGCCGCCAGCGGCGAGGGCCTGGTGAACGTCTACCGGGGCACCGGCAGCGTGTGGCTGGCCCCCACCATCAAGGTCTACCACACCATCAGCGCGGCCCGGGCCGCCGGACTCACCGGCACCAAGGCCCTGAATATGAACACCAGCAACAGCCGGTGATCGCCGCCCGAAAAACCGGGTGTACGGCGCGGCCGGATTGGGTACAATGGTCTGCATACGGAAGGGAAGCGAGGGAGATATGACAGGCATCGAGGAGCTGGAGCGCTGCTTTCTCCCTCTGGACGGCCGGGAGCCGCCGGAGCCCTGCTTTTTCCGCATCATTGGCCGGGACGGGGCGGGGCGGATTCCCGCCCTGCTGGAGCGCTGCCGGAGCCAGGCCCGCCTGGACGGGGCTTGGATCCGGGACGGCATCCCCAACCCGGGGGAGCCAGAGATCGCCCGCTTCCTCGACGCCGTGGGGCCTCAGTTCGCCCCCAACCGGGCCCTCATCGAGCGGCATATGACGGTCTGGCTGGGCCAGCTCCGCCCCGAGCCCCGGCGGTCCCTGAGCGCCGCCCTGCTGGACGCCCTGGCCCTCCTCCGCGCCCAGGGGGCCAACGACAGCGTGCTCAGGAACACCTATATCAAATTCATGTGCTGGTTCCGGGGGCCGCTGGGCCGGGTCATGACCGGCCTGGGCCGGCCGGCACCCCCGAAGCTCCTCTTTGAGGGGAACATCTCCCGGCATGAGGTGCTGTTGCTCCGCCTGCTCCACCGGGCGGGCTGCGACGTGTGGTATGTCCACCCCGGCTCGGAGGGCCCCTACCAGAAGGCCGACCCCGGCGGCCGGTTCTCCCGCCTGATCCAGGGGGAGGTGCTAG
>CANSQX010000100.1 GCA_947649225.1 uncultured Flavonifractor sp. | reverse complement strand
GTTGTATCGCTATTTGGGCTGCTATTCGCACCTAATTCGTGTAGACGCTATCTAATAGAAGCCATTCATACGCCGTGCAATTCCCTTTGAGGGCGTTTTCAAGCCCTTCTGGAACCACTGATTGAATCAGTGGTTCCAGAAAGCCCGGCCTTGGCGGCAGCGGTTGCTGCCCAAACTCCACATATTTGACCGGTGGGAGCAGGCCCTGAATTTCCTTGCCGCACCGCCGGCAACGCCCGCGGAGAATATGCGCACTCTTTCACAGCGGTTCACATCCCGCGTCCTCCAGCACGCTGCCGGCACAGGCAAAGCCCAGACCGAATGCCATGCTGCAATCGCCGATTCCGCCGATGGGAGGGTTCCCGAAGATCTCGCCGGCCGCACAGTCCCCGCCCGCGTAGAGGCCGGGGATTGCCCGCCCGTCCGTATCGACCACCTGACAGCGGCCGTTGATTTTGATGCCGCCCACGGTGGAATAGCCGCCGTTAAAGACGCGCAGGGCATAGAAACGGCCCCGGCGGACGGGCCGCAAATAGGCCGCCTCCTTGGCAAATTCCGGGTCCGCCCCCTCGTCGCAGAAACGGTTGTACCGCGCAAGCGCAGCGGTGAGCCCCGCCTCGTCGATGCCGGTTTGGGCGCACAGCTCCTGAATGGTGTCCGCCATGAAGACGTGCCGGTTGCCCTTCTCGCGGATCAGCCGTTCAAACTGGCCGGTGATATCGGTCAGCTTCCGGGTGGGGAAAATGAAGTAGAGATATTCCACGCCCTCCCGCTCCATGTGCAACCTGGTATCCACGTCGAAGAGAATGTAGGCGCATTTGCCCGGCTGGTTGGCGATGGCGGTCCCCATCGCCATGTGATTCCGGCTCTGCCCCTCGTCAATAAACCGCTCGCCGTTCTGGTTGACCCACAGATAGGGCTGCTCCTGGATGGTCCGCGTCTCGTTCTGCACGATCCAGGGCGTATTGCCGATGATGCCGGGCCCGGGGACCAGGCTGTGCCCGTTGATGCCCATGGCGCCCTTTGCCCCGCCGGCCTTCCAGGCCAGCTGATGTCCGTCCCCGGTGAGGCGGCTGCCGGGAAAGTAGTTGAAGAGCACATCGCCGCCGTCCGAGCAGTTGACGTCGGTAAAGGTGTGGCCGGTATAGGTCTTCACCATTTCCCGGTTTTCGGGGAAGCCGCCGCTGGCCAGAATCACCGCCCTGGCGTGTACCGGGAAGACCGCCCCGGTCTGATTGTTTTTGGCCGTCAGGCCCACCACCCGCCGGCCCTCCTGGAGCAGTCCGCCCACCGGGCTGTCCACATAGAGATGGCCGCCCAGCTCCCGCAGCTTCTCTGCCGCCCTGAGACAGACCATCGCCGCGCCGTGGCCCTTGCCGCGGCCCACCAGCCTGTATTTGTCTCCGATGTTGGTAAATCCGGCGGGAAAGCCCACGGGGTGCTCCCGCTCGGTGCCGATGTTCTCGAGCTTGACCTTCTGGAGCAGCTTGAGATCGGCGCCGATGAACCGGACATACTCGGGGATCCGGCTGGTGCCGCTGAGCCAGGCCCGGATGACGCCGGGATTCCCGTTGAAGTTGGAGTATTGAAAGACGGAGCGAAAGGCCGCCGCCTGAAACGCAGGGTCCGCAGGCACAGATTTTGTACCAATGGGGGTATTGGAGACGCTGCCGCCCTGGAAGGGGCGCTTTTCAAACACAGCCACCCGTGCGCCGCTCCGCGCCAGGGTGACGGCGGCTGTGAGCCCCGCCAGGCCGCTGCCCATCACGGCCGCGTCTACCCACAGCTCCTCTTCGATCCGGCACGGCTCCTGCACCGTCTGGGCATGATTGATAAAAATGGCGGTAACCGCGCAGTCGGCAACCGCCTGCCGCGCCTCCTCCTCCAGCTCCGGCGGGACCTGGGGGCAGAGCAGCTCGACCCGGTCGGCCTGCGTATCCAGATGAAACAGCCTGGGATGCAGATCCTCGCACAGGCCGCAGCGGATGCAGTATTCTCTGATATTCAGTTCCATATGGACGCTCCTCCTTGTGATAAAGGTTGAGAAGCGGCGCCATTCGCCAGGGTGCGCAGCTTTGCGGGCCAAGGCGATTGCTGCCGCTTCCTGATTCCAGCCCCCTGAGTCAAGGGCGGGCGCGAACGCCGCCTTTGCCTCAGGGGGCTGTTTTCCCGGGGAGAGTTCCCGCAGGAGGAAGCTCTGCCGGAACGATGTGTGTTTGGGCTGATGGGAACGGGCTCTAAAATTGATCCTTGAACTGCGCGTACACCTCGGGCAGAATGGCCGCCAGATTGGTGTACTCCTTGATGTTGTGGCGCAGCATCAGCTTGCCGCGCTCTGCGGGAATGCGCTCCCCCTCGGCCAGGGCCTTCACTGGACGGCCGCCAACCACGCGGTACCCCACCCAGAAGCGGGTCCGCAGCTCCACGCCGCCCTCAATGGGCCGGACGAAGTGGCACATGATGGTGGGAGCCTTTTCGTCGCCCGCGCACACGATGGTGCCGTCGAACCTGGCGTACTGCTCGGGATCGAACCCGATGTCCCTGGGGTACCGGAAGGTGATCGGGATCTGGCGCGGACCTACGTTCAAATTGTCCTCCGTGGCCAGATCGACGGTGTTCCAGTACCGCTCCCGCATGGGGATCGCAGGATTTCTGCGGCGGTCCGGGTCGCTGGTCTTGATATCCAGGTGGTCGTCCTTGTCCCACAGCTTATAGCGGATGGGGGCCAGGCCGTGCCAGGCAAACCACCAGTCAAACATCTCCACCGTCACGCCCGGCATTTTCAGGTGATTGGCCACCACCGCGGTGCCGTTGGGCTGCACACAGGTCCCGAATTCACCGGGCAGATAGCCGGGCAGGAACAAATCGTTCATCCGTTCCACCGTAGTGGCGTCCTCCGGGCGCAGGGGCTTCCGCTCGATGCGGGCATAGCTGTCGGGAGCCGGCGGCGTCATGTCGCGCAGAAAAAACTGGTACTCCGGGGTGCGTTTCTCTTCCTCTGTCACTGTAGCGGGCATACAGGGCGCCTCCTTTTTTATTTGACCTTGCGGACGAAGATCCACAGGATACCGGCAATGGCGGCATAGACCAGGACCATGTACCACATGGCGTCGTAGCCGGCGTACTGGATGACATAGCCGTAAATGATGGTGCCCACCGCAGTGAAGATATTGGCGATGAAATGCACCATGGAGTGGGCCACCGGGATCAGCGACTGGTCGTCAAAGATCTCCGGATAGCAGGAGAAGGTGAGGGTGGTAAAGGCGCGGGGTACCGTGCCGTACAGGATGATAAAGATAAGGAGCAGGCTGACCGGCAGCTTCATCAGGCAGAAAAATACCACAACGGCGGCGAAGCAGGAGAAGATCATCAGCTTGCGCTTGGTGTGCAGGGCGTCGGAGATGGTCCCATACAGGATGAGCGCAGCGATGCCCAGGGCGGTGGAAATGCTGGTCAGGCCGGCGGCCTGGGTCTGGCTCAGTCCGCGCACCTGCTGAAGGTATGCCGGAATGTAGGTGCCCACATTGACCACGGCCAGGCGGATGATGGCGAAGGCCAGCGCCACCAGCCAGATATCCCTGGTTTTATAGACGGCCAGGGTCTTTTTCCGCTTCTGTACCTTGTCTACAGGCGCGGAGGAGGAGGCGGGCGCCTCCCCGCGAATGAGAATCAGCCACAGGACCGTGAGCACGGCCACCGTCCCGATGATGTAGAGGTATACGCCGCGTAGGCCGCCGCCCGCCACCACGCGGGGGGCCAGGTTGTAGTGGATCATCTGACCAAACAGCATGCCGGTGTTCAGAAGGCCGGTGGCGGAGCCCTTCGCCTTGCTGTCCTTGAAGGTGGTGGTCACCAGGCTCTGGGTCAGCACCTGGAGGATGCAGTAGCCCAGGCCCTCGATGACGCGGCTGACCACCAGAATGACAATCGTGTCCGCGAAGATCGCGATGATGTTGCCGAGAATCACGCACACCGCGCCGGCCGCGCCGGTGGCCTTGGGGGAGTAGCGGCTGAGCAGCAGGCCGACCGGGAGCATCGCAATGATGCAGACCCACTGGAATACCGACATCACGATGCTCAGCGCGCCCATCTCAATGCCGTAGTAGGACAGGAATGTGGTGAGCAGGGGCGGGAATTTGAAGTTTGCAAAGCCTGCGGCCATCATAATCGCGGTACACAGGATCAACACGACGACGGCCTTGAGGGTGCTGCGCTGGGATTGTACGGTTTGCTCTCCCATGGCGTTTCGTTCCTCCCTTTCCTATGTCTGGTCACACAATGCCCACGGCGGTAAAGAAGCCCTCGTGGATCGCCTCGGCCACCTTGGCCGGGCGCACGCAGTCGCCGATCCGGTAGACGGGAACGGTGAGCGCGGCCTCCAGCGCGGCGGTGCTGTTGGCGGTCATGCCCAGCGCATACACCACCGTATCTGCGGGGAGATCCGCCCGGCTGCCGTCCTCGTGCTCGATGGTAACGTCGCCGGGGCGGATCTCCAGGCACTTGCTCCGCACGATCCCCTGGATGCCCTGGCGCTCCATCTCGGCCATCAGGGAGTTGCGGTACCGGCCGCAGGACTCGTGGGCCAGGCGGACCAGCGCGTCTACCACCGTGACCTGGTGGCCCGTCCTGGCCAGATGCACGCCGGTCTCACAGCCCACCAGGCCGCCGCCCACGATCACAATCCGCCGGCCCAGGGCCTCCGGCCGCTGATAGACCTCCAGCGCATGGAGCGCGTGCTCGATCCCCGGAATCGGAAGCTGCCTGGGCGAGGAGCCCAGCGCCAGAATCACGGCGTCCGGCTGCTCCCGGGCGATGCGCTCCGGGCCGGCGCAGGTGTTGAGGCATACCTTGATGGAGTTGTGCCGCAGCCCCACCTCGTAGATCAGCAGGTCCTTGAAGCGCCGCAGGTCCTCCTTGTCCACATCGGCGTCGGTAAACCTCAGCAGGCCGCCCAGCTTCCCCGCCTGCTCCAGCAGGGTGACGGTGTGGCCCCGGTCGGCGGCCGTGATCGCGGCCTGCATCCCGGCGGGGCCGCCGCCCACGACCACGACCTTCTTTGCCGCCTGCACGGGGGGCATCTCCTCCAAAGTCTGCCCGCAGTTGGCCATGGGGTTGAGGGCGCACCCGCCCACCTTCAGCCAGGGCATGATGCCGTCGTTGGGCTTCTCCTGCTCGGGGTCCGGAATGGGGGACATACAGGTGTAGCAGCGCACACAGCGGCGGATCTCCTTCTCCCGGCCGGCCAGCAGCTTGTTGACAAATTCCGGGTCCGCAATCATCTGGCGGCCCAGCACGATATAGTCCGCCTGCCCGTCCGCCAGAATCTGTTCGGCCAGCTCAGGACTGTTGATGGCGCCGATCACCCCCACCGGCAGGCTGGTATGCCGCTTGATCTCCGCACTGAGGGGGGCGTTATAGCCGTGGGGCGTAAACATCCCCTGGGACACGTTGGCGTCGTCGCTGCGCTCATACAGGCCGGAGGAGACGTGGACGCAGTCGATGATCCCCTCCGCCATGCGGCAGAATTCTCCGGTCTCCGCCGCCTCCATGCCGCCGGGCACCTTTTCGCTGCCGCTGAGGCGGAGCTCAAGCAGGAAATCCGGTCCCACCCGCCGGCGGATGCGGCGCAGCACCTCCAGCGGGAAGCGGGCGCGGTTCTCCAGCGGACCGCCGTACTGGTCCCGGCGGCTGTTGGTGCGGGCGGACAGAAACTGGTGCAGCAGGAAGCCGTGTCCCGCGTGGATCACCACCCCGTCAAAGCCGGCCTTCTGCATATAAAAGGCCGCCTGGGCGAAGTCGTGGCAGACCGACTCCATCCTCTCCCTGTCCATCGCCTCCACCACGGACAGGTCCTTCATCTCCTGCCGGCAGTTGGCCAGGGTCTCCTCCCGGCTGGTCCTGGCCACGGGGCCCCAGGCGTTGGGCGTGCCGGGGACGGCGGGCTTCATGGCGCCGGGGTGGTTCAGCTCGATGAGGGCGACCGCGCCGTGGCGCTTGATGCGCCAGGCATACTCGCTGATGGCATTGAACGCAGCGCCGGAGGTGACGGAAAAGTCCACGTCGGGCAGGGGCATCCGCTTGGCCTCCCGGCTGTTGATGTCGATCTCCCCCACGCTGACCACGGCGGCGCCCCCCTGGGCGGGTCCCTCCACCTTATAGTACTTGCCCGGGGCGTACTTGGCGTTGCCGTACTGGTCCCCCACCACAGCGGCGCCAAAGACCATCGGCGCGCACATCACGCGGTTTTTGTAGGTAAACCGCCCGACCTGAAGCGTAGAGAGCAGGTGTTCATAACGATTCATCGCTGTTCTTCCTTTCTGTCTGGGATGGGTCAGATGCGGAGCGCGGCCTCAAAGCCGGCCCGAATCGCCTCGGCCACCTTGGCCGGGCGGTCGCAGTCGCCGATGCGGACCGCCCCCGGCTCCAGCTCGTGGTCGAGATTGGGCCTCATGCCCAGGGCATAGACGACGGCGTCCGCCTCCAGGCGCTGTGTCTGTCCGGCGGCGTTCTCGATCCAAACGCCGTCCGGCGCAATCTCCCTGCACCGGGCCCCGCAGAGGCTGACCACGCCGCATTTCTCCATCTCATGGATCAGGGCGTTGCGGTATTTGCCGCGCGCCTCGTGGGCCATGCGCCGCAGCGGGTCGATCACAGTGACCGAATGGCCCAGCTTGGCCAGATGGAGGCCGGTCTCACAGCCCACCAGGCCGCCGCCTACCATGACCACCCGTTTTCCGATCCTAGCGCCGCTGTCGTATACGGCGAGGGCGTGGACGGCGTGCTCCAGCCCCGGGATGGGCGGCCGGGCCGGGACGGCCCCGGTGGCCAGAAGGACCGTATCGGCCCGGAGCGCCCGCAGCAGGGCCGCACCGGCGCGGCAGTTCAGCCGCACCTCGATGTTCGGCCTCTGCCGGACCTGGCGGATCAGGAAGTCCCGAAATTGGGCCAGATCTCCCTTGTCCACATCGATCTCCGCAAACCAGAGCGTACCCCCGAGAGCCTCCCGCTGCTCCAGCAGAATCACCCGGTGGCCCCGGCCGGCGGCCGTGATCGCGGCCTGCATCCCGGCAGGGCCGCCGCCCACGATGGCGACGGTCTTGGGCGTGGAGACGGGTGGAAGCCGGTCCCACTCGAAATCCGTGCCGGCGATGGGATTGAGCGCACAGCGGCCCACCTTCAGCCAGGGGACCACGCCGTCGTCCGGGATCTGCTGCTCCGGGTCCGGGACCGGGGAGAAGCACTGGAAGCAGCGCACACACTGCCGGATATCCCCGCTGCGCCCGGCGGCGGCCTTGTTTGCGAACTCCGGATCGGCGATCATCTGACGGCCCAGCACCACATAGTCCGCCTTTCCGGAGGCGATGAGCTGCTCGGCCAGCTCCGGGCTGTTGATGCCGCCCACCACCCCCACGGGGATGCCGACATACTCCTTGATCCGTGCGCTGAGGGGGGCGTTGTAGCCGTGGGGGTGATACATGGTGGAGGAGGTCCCATACTCGTTCTCCAGGAAGTAGAGGCCGGAGGAGACGTGGACCGCATCCAGATAGGGCTCCGCCATGTGGCAGAACTGCCCCACCTCCTCCACCTCCATGCCGCCCTGGATCTTTTCCCGGCCGCTGATCCGGGCCTCCAGGATGAAGCCGCTGCCGACTGCCTCGCGGACGGCCTTCAAAATGCGCAGCGGGAACCGGGCGCGGTTCTCCAGGCTCCCGCCATACCCGTCCGTCCGGGTGTTGGTACGGGCGGAGAGAAACTGAGTGAGCAGGAAGCCGTGCCCGGCGTGGATCACCACGCCGTCAAACCCGGCGGCCTGCATGAACCGGGCGGCGGCGGCAAAGTCGCGGCACACCTTATCCATCATGGCCTCGTCCATGGCCGTGACGGCCACGCCGTCGGGCCGGGTAAACGCCACCGGCCCCCAGGGACCCGCCGTGCCGGGGATGGGGGGCTTTGCGCTGCCGGGGTGGCACAGCTCAATCAGGGCCGCTGCGCCGTGGCTGTGGATGCGGCGGGCGTACTCCGCAATGGCCGCAAAGGCCGCGCCCGACCGCTGGGAAAAATCCAAATCCGGCAGAGGCATCCGCTTTGCGTCGTCCGCATTGACGCTGACCTCGCCCACGCTGACCACGGCGGCGCCGCCCCGGGCCGGGCGCTCCACCTTTAGGTACAGGGCGGGAGCGGCTGCGGCATTGTTGTACTGGTTCCCCACGACCGAGGCACCGAACACCATGGGAGAACACATGATGCGGTTGCGGTAGACCCGGTTGTTGACGGTCAGAGGGGCAAACAAATGGGGGTATTGTTCCATCACACTCACCATCCGGTATTCTTGAGGATGGGATGAGTATACCGGAGCCGCCGCCCGATTGCACCGTCAAAAAAGAAAAAAGACCGCCGGCAGCCGGCGGTCTGATTTTCATATTTGACAAACGGGGGTCCCATGCTCAGGCGGGGCCCGGACCGGTCTCCGTCTCCGCCCCCGCCGCCAGCTCGTCTGCGGCGCAGGACAGCAGAAACAGCAGCTTGAACTGCGGGCTTTTCAGATCGAGCGCATAGGTCTCAGCCAGCTTGTTCACGCGGTAGACCACGCTGTTTCGGTGCATATGAAGCTGGTCGGCGGCCAGCCGCGCCTCGCAGTCGTGCTGTAGGTAGGCCTTGATGACCGCGCAGTTGTTGGTGCCCCGCTCCTGATCGTGCCGCCGCATACTCCAGTACACCGGGCTTCCGACCCCCTCCGGCGTGCCGCCGGCGATCAGCTGTCCGGCCACGTCATAGACGGCGATCTCATCGTACTGGCAGAGGCCGGCGCCATACCGCCGGGGCGGAGCAAAGCTCCACTGCGCCTGTCCGGGGGCTCCGCTCAGGCGCATGGCGGCGCGGGCCTGGGCGCAGTAACGTCCAATCCCGCCGATGTGGCGAAACTGGTTGCTGATCCCGATGCGGAGGTTCAGCATCTCGCCGATCTCCCGCACGCGCTGCATCTGATACTCCCAGTAGCTGGCCAGACTGCGGTTCCTGCTGTTGATCCCCAAGAAGACAAACAGCTGATTGTCATATAAAAACGGGCGGGAGAGGGGGATCACCCGCTCGATCTGCGCGGAGATGTTGTAGGTCTTTTGCAGGTCATAGCCCTCCATCCAGGGACTGAGGACGATGAACTCCCCCTCCACGGGGATGGCCAGCGCCTCGGCCACCTGCTCCGGCATTTTGTTCCCCTCAATGAGCTGGCGGAAGAAGTAGTCGTCCAGGTCCCGAAAGGCGATGCCGGGGGGATGCTGCCGCAGGGCCCGCTCGATCCGGTCCAGCAGAATGAGAAGCAGGTGCAGAAAGCCGGGGGACGCAGCTGTCTCCCGGCAGCACACATTGAGCCGGGCCATCAGCAGGCTGTTCTCGTCGTAGAGGTGTACAAACAGCTCCTCCACGCCGCGGATCTCCGTAGTGCTCTGGTAGAGGAAGCTCTTCCCCAGGGGATAGAAGGGGGAGCGGTGGATCGTCTGAAGCATCAGAATCGTGCTGGGGTCGGCCATGCCGGAGCGCACGGTGTCGTACAGGGGCGCGTCCTGCTCTGTAATATTACCGGTCGCCGCGACCACCCGAAAGGCTGTGTCAAACAGGACGATGGGGTTGCGGAGGAGGGCGCCGCTGAGATCCAGGAGGGTTTGAATGGACTGGCCGCGTAAAACCGCCGTGTCCAGATCAATGACCCACCGGTTCAGCTGATAAAATGCCTCGTGAAGGCGGTCATAGAGCGCCTGAGCGCTGGACTTCGGGAAAACCATCCGCTGCCCGCCGGCACAGGCAGTCCCCTCCTCCGCCAGAACCCAGAGCCCGGAATCCGGCGGGGGCGCGGGACTGTCCGGCGCGGCGATATAGAGAAAGCCGGGGTTGTCCGGCGGCGCCCCGCCCTGTATCCACCGCACGTCCTCGAACATGGGGTCACAGCCGCCGGCCCGGCGCTCCACCAGCGCGCGGAGGGACTCCGGCAGCCATAGGGAGAGCGTGGAAAGCGCATACTTCATTTTGACCACTCCATTTCTGCACACAATACAGCGGCACGGTTCCGGACAGCCGCAATCCGCCCTTCGTCGCCTGCAGGCGGCGGAGGGCGGATTCTTCAACGCGAACGCGGGGGCTTCTGTTTTGGTGGCTTCGCCTCTTTCCATCCGGCTTGCCACCGGCAAGCCGGACCCCCCTTTCACACGATCCCCCCACGAAAAATCCTAAGCCTTTTGATACCTAGGCCTTGTTTGAACATTGGCGGAATGGCCAACGGTGAGAGATTTTACCCCAAG
>CANSQX010000099.1 GCA_947649225.1 uncultured Flavonifractor sp. | reverse complement strand
AGACCACGATGTCGTCCCCGGTGGTGGCCTTGAAGGTGACCTCCGCGCCGGTGGAGCGGCCGATCCAGTTCTTCTGCTGGGTCTTCACCCGCTCGATGAAGTCCAGATCGTCCAGATCGTCGATGAGCCGCTGGGCATAGGCGGTGATTTTCAGCATCCACTGGCTCTTCTCCTTGCGGACCACGGGGGCGCCGCACCGCTCGCAGACCCCGTCCACCACCTCCTCGTTGGCCAGGACGCACTTGCAGGAGGTACACCAGTTCACCGGCATGGTGGTCTTGTAGGCCAGCCCCTTCTTGTAGAGCTGGAGGAAGATCCACTGGGTCCAGCGGTAGTAGTCCGGGTCGGTGGTGTTGATGACCCGGTCCCAGTCGAAGGAGTAGCCCAGCAGCTTGAGCTGATTGGTGAAATTCTCGATATTGTCACGGGTGACCCTGGCGGGGTGGATGTGGTTTTTGATGGCGTAGTTCTCCGTGGGCAGGCCGAAGGCGTCGTAGCCCATGGGGAACAGAACGTTGAAGCCGTCCATGCGCTTTTTCCGGGCCACCACGTCCATAGCGGTGTAGGGCCGGGCGTGGCCCACGTGCAGACCCTGGCCGGAAGGGTAGGGGAACTCCACCAGACCGTAGAACTTGGGCTTGGCGCCGCCCGGCCCGGCGGCGAAGGCCCGGCTCTCCTCCCACTTTTTCTGCCACTTGGGCTCAATGGCTGCGAAATCGTACTTCATATCCTGCACTTCCTCGTGTCTAGACTGCTTTTTTATTCCAAAAGGCAAGGGAACGCTCGATCCACGCTATTATACTGGAACTCCCCGGAGATTGCAAGCAAAATGCGAAGGGGGGCAATTTCCGGATGGCAGAACTACTATGGAAGGCATACCGCCCACCATGGGGCGGCGTATCGTGGGGCGGTCCGTCATTGTCCGGAGCGCCGTGCCGGCGTCTGAGCGGCTTGCGGACGGGAAGCAGGCCCGGCATCCCGGCTGCCGGAGTTGCATCTTACCATAACGTTTGATATAATTGAGCTGCTTTCTTAAAAATAAGATGGAGATCCGCCGCCTGTTTCGGCGGATAAGCCCGCGTCCGGGTTGTACCGGACGCGAGCTTGTGGTATCATAAGCCGGACACCATTCCGCCGGACAGGCCGCCGCGCAGTGCGCCGCAGCAGAGAGAGGAGAGCGTTTCTTCCATGGACGAGCAAGCGCCGAAACGAATGAAGCTGATCCGCCGCACCGCCGAACAGCGGCAGGCCGCCGAGGCCCAGCGGCTGGCCCCCATGATGCGGGCCCTAAAGGCCATCCACAGCTCCGCATCCCCCTATACCATGTCCCCCGAGGACCTGGACCGCCAGCGCCGGGGGCAGGAGCTGCTGGGACGGCTGGCCGCCCCCACGGCGGGCATGAGCTGGGAGCCCTTCTCCATCGGGAGCCTCCCGGCCGCCTGGGCCCGGCCCCTCCAGGGCTATAACCACCACCGGGCCATCCTCTACTGCCACGGGGGCGGCTACACCAGCGGAAACCTGGGCTATTCCCGGATTCTCGCCGCCAAGCTGGCCCATGTGACCGGCTATCCGGTGCTGTCCTTCGAGTACCGGCTGGCCCCGGAGCACCCCTTTCCCGCCGCCCTGGAGGACGCGCTCAAGGCGTGGGATTACCTGATGTACCTGGGGTATGGGGCCCGGGACGTGACCCTGGCCGGGGACTCGGCGGGGGGCAATCTGGCCTTAGTCCTCACCCACCGGCTCAAGGCGGGGGGACGCAGGCTCCCCGCCCGCCTGATCCTCATGTCCCCCTGGACCGACATGACGGCCAGCGGCAAGTCCTATCAGGAAAAGGCGGAGCTGGACCCCATGCTCACGCTGGACTATATCCAGGCGGTCCGGGCGGCCTACGCGGGGGACCAGGACCCGGCCTCGCCCGATCTGTCCCCTCTGTTCGGGGATTTCACCGCCTTCCCGCCCACCCTCATCCAGGTGGGGAGCCATGAGATTCTGCTCTCCGACTCGGTGCGCCTGCGGGACCGGATGCTCCAGGCCGGGGTCCCCTGCCGCCTGGAGGTCTGGTCGGAGCTGTGGCATGTGTTCCAGATGTTTCCCTCGCGCCGGGCCACCGAGGCCATGGAGGGAATCGGCCGCTTTTTGCTGGCCCAGCTGTAGGGGGCGGACCATGAAGGAGTTCACCATCGGCCCCAACGACGCCGGGCAGCGGCTGGATCGCTGGCTGGGCAAGACGCTCCCGCTGCTCCCCGCGCCGCTGGCCCAAAAGTATATCCGCCTCAAACGGGTGAAGGTCAACGGAAAAGGGGCGAAGCGGGACGTGCGGCTCCAGAAGGGGGACGTGCTCCAGCTCTATCTGAACGACGAATTTTTCGAGGCGCCCCGGGAGGACAACGCCTTTCTGGCCGTCTTCCAGCCCCGGCTGGACATCGTCTATGAGGACGAAAACCTGATGCTCCTCAATAAGCGGGCGGGGCTGCTCTGCCACGCGGACGAGCATGAGAAGGTCAATACCCTCATCACCCATATTCAGGCCTATCTCTACCAGAAAAAGGAGTGGAACCCCCGGGCGGAGCACGCCTTTGCCCCGGCGCTCTGCAACCGCATCGACCGGAATACGGCGGGGATCGTCATGGCGGCCAAGAACGCGGAGACGCTGCGGATCCTCAACCAGAAAATCCGGGACAGGGAGATTGCCAAGCGCTATCTGGCGGTGATCCACGGCCATATGGAGCCCCCGGAGGGGCGTCTGGAGGGCTTTTTGCTCAAGGACGAAGAAAAAAAGCAGGTGACGGTGTACCGCCGCCCGGTCCCGGGCGGGCGGACGGCGGCGACGGTCTACCGGACGATCCGGCGCAGGGGCGGGCTGTCGCTGGTGGAGTGTGAGCTGCTCACCGGGCGGACCCACCAGATCCGGGCGCAGTTTGCGGCGGCGGGGCACCCGCTGCTGGGGGACGGCAAGTACGGGCGGGGGAGGGACGGTCGGCAGTACGGGCGGACCTACCAGGCGCTGTGCTCGTACCAGCTGACGTTTACCTTTCCCACAGACGCCGGAATGCTGGATTATCTGCGCGGCCGGACGTTCCAGCTGGACTCCGTCGATTTCGCAGAGGAATATTTCCCCCAATCATCTCAAAACGTACCCACTTCTCCATCCCAATAAGTAAGCCCCGCCGGTTCCCCATATAAGGAAAGGCCCCGGCGGGCACAAGAGTCCGGCCAACAGCGATCCTCCTGCGTGCTCACACTCAGATCCCAGGACTGCACCCCCGACTAGTACGCACAAGCATCAAGAGCGTAACCTGTCAGCGCGGCCGGCGGAGCCGGCGGGCCGCGCAGAAATTGGTTTGCAGGGAACTCCCATTCGCGGGGCGTTCCCTGCTTTCTTTTCCCCCTTTCTTTCTGGAAAGAAAGGGGGCGCCCGCCGCGTAGGCGCGTTCCCCGCGGGGTAGTATCCCGCAAATTTCAAGCGTGCAAATGCACGCGATTTTTATATGAGAAAGGAATCAGGCATATCCTATACGCATACCGCGTGCAAATACACGCATAACGAGGGATGTGCCATGTCAAAGAAAAAGGATGTCAAACATATCGGCCTACGCGTGGCGCCGCAGATACACCAAAAATTCCAGTATATCGCAGGCTGTGAGGGCCGAAGCATCAACGGTCAGGCATTTTTTCTGATTCAGAAGTGTATTCGAGAGTTCGAAAAAGAAAACGGCCCCATCCCCCTGGATGACAACCGGTGAACCGGGCCGTTGCGGCGGTTTTAGACCTCCTGTTCCCGCCCAAATGCGTCTTCTGCGGCAGACTTCTGGAGGAAACGTCCCCCGGGATCTGCCCGGACTGCCAGCGTACCCTCCCCTGGCTGGAGGGCCCGGACGCCGGGCTGGAGGGCGATGGCTTCTCCCTGTGCGCCGCGCCGCTGCGCTATCAGGACCACGTCCGGGACTCCATCCACCGTTACAAATTCGGCGGCTGCTTCTCCTACGCGGAGACCTACGGCGCGCTCGTCGCCCAGTGCATTTCCAGCCACCTGGCGGGACAGTACGACCTGATCTCCTGGACGCCCCTCTCTCCAAAGCGAAAGCGCGAGCGGGGCTATGACCAGGCCTTTCTGCTGGCCCGGGCGGCCGCCCGCCGCCTGAACGGCCCCGAGCCGGTCCCCACGCTGCGCAAAATCCGGCACACCGCCGCCCAGTCCGGCCTCTCGGAGGCTGAGGCCCGGCGGGCCAACATCGCAGGGGCCTACGCGGTGCCCGATCCCGCCCTGGTGCAGGGCAGGCGGGTGCTGCTCATCGACGACGTCGTCACCACCGGGGCCACCCTCTCCGCCTGCGCCGCCGCGCTGCGGGCGGCCGGAGCCTCCGGCGTGGTCTGCGCGGCCCTGGCGAGGGCCCGCTGACCGGCAAAACCCCTTGCCATCGGGCCCGCGCCGTGCTACAATAGTTTCACACACCAACTTGCGAAAGTGTGAAGCTACGCATACGGGAGAGAGAACGAGCATGTCAATCAACCGCCATATGTACCAGCTGGGCGCAAAGCGCAACATCATGCGCGAAATCTTCGAATACGGCAAAAAGCGGGCCGAGATCGTGGGGCCGGAAAACGTCCTGGACTTTTCCCTGGGCAACCCCAGCGTCCCCCCGCCCGCTAAGGTCAACGACACCATCCGGGCCGTCCTGTCCGGGCCCCTGTCCGATTCGGTCCACGCCTACACCAGCGCCCAGGGGGATGCGGAGGTCCGCGCCGCCCTGGCCGCCTCCCTCCGCCGCCGGTTCGGGGCCAAGTGCGGGCCGGAGCACCTCTACCTCACGGTGGGGGCCGCCGCCGCCCTGTGCAGCTGCCTGTTCGGCCTGGCCTGCCCGGGGGATGAGTTCATCGTGATTGTCCCCTACTTCACCGAGTACAAGGTCTTCATCGACGGCACCGGGGCGGCCACCGTGGAGGTCCCCGCCAAAGAGGGGACCTTCGACCTGGACCTGGAGGCCCTGGATCAGGCCATCAACCGCCACACCAAGGGGATCATCCTCAACTCCCCCAACAACCCCAGCGGCGTGGTCTACCCCGCCGAGACCCTGACCGCCCTGGGGGACCTGCTCCGGCGCAAGAGCGCCCAGTTCGCCGACCCCATCTACCTCATCTCGGATGAGCCCTACCGGGAGGTGGTCTACGAGGGGGTTACAGTGCCCTGGATCCCCGCCTACTACGAGAATACCCTGGTCTGCTACTCCTACAGCAAGTGCCTCTCCCTCCCCGGGGAGCGCATCGGCTATGTGCTGGTGCCCCCCTCCATGGAGGACCACCAGACCGTCTATGCCGCCGTGGGGGGCGCGGGGCGGAGCCTGGGCTACATCAACGCCCCCAGCCTGTTCCAGCACGTGGCGGCCGCCTGCGACGGGGAGACCGCCGACCTGTCGGTCTATCAGACCAACCGGAACCTGCTCTACGAGGGGCTCACCGGCATGGGGTACACCTGCGTCCGGCCCGACGGGACCTTCTACCTCATGGTCAAGGCCCCCGAGCCGGACGCCGAGGCCTTCTGCCGCCGGGCCATGGCCCGGGACCTGCTGCTGGCCCCCACCGACACCTTCGGCCTGCCCGGCTATGTGCGCATCGCCTTCTGTGTGGACACCGAAAAGGTCCGCAAGGCCCTGCCCGTTTTCCGGGAGCTGGCGGAGGAGTACGGCCTGTAAGCCCCTTTGGAAGCCCTCACACAGGCAAGCTGCGCCTGTGCGGGGGCTTTTTTGCGCCCCTGGGCCGGGACGGGGCGGAGGCGTCCGCCGCAGCAAAAGGGTGCGCCTGCGTGAGAAATCCCATAAAATGTGCCCGGTTCGCGTTGCCCTGGGGACGCTTTTTTGATATAATGAAAAAAGACTGCGGATTCCATCCATGTGCGGCACGCGGTCTGCGCGGCAGCGTCATAAAATCGGTAAGGGGGCCGTCTTATGCGGCAAGTGGTCTGTAAATCCTGCGGCAGGCGCTACGACTACGACAAGGAGAATTTCTGCCCCAAGTGCGGCGGCTTCAATCAGCCGGAGGGGGCGCCCTCCACCCGGCTGGAGCGGGATCAGCTGGCCCGCTTTGACGGCGGCCGGGACCGGACGCCCCGGCGGGAGGCCCCGGCCCGGACACAGCCCGCCCCGCAGAGGCCCCCGGCCTATCGGGAGACCCCTCCGGCATCCGCCCGGAGATCCCGGCAGACGGCCGGACCCGAGGCGCCGGGGCAGAAACGGCGGCCCGGCCTGGCCGTTTTGGTGGCGATCATGGCCATCTCGGCCCTGTCCGCCATTCCGCTGAATCTGAGGGACAGCTCCAGCCGCTCCCTGGACAGCGCCTGGGAGGACCTGATCGCCGGCCGCACGGGCGATCCGGTGTGGTCCGAGCAGGAGTGCGCCCTGGAGGAGCCCTTCTCCCTCAACAGCGTGGAGGTCACGGTGGACGACGTGTGGTGGGTGGATCTGTCGGGCAACCCCCGGGCGGCCCGGGCGGACTGCCGCTGTCTGGCCGTGGAGGTGTGGATCACCGGTGGGACCCGGCAGGACGGGCTGCGCATTGAGGACCCCGCGCTGGTGCTGGCGGACGGGACGTCCGTATCCCCGGAGGACGACAGCTCGCTCCACCAGAAGCTGGCCGCCAACGGCCTGTACCCGGTGAATCTCCGGGACTACCAGTGGGAGGATCCCCTCTATGGACAGTTCGTCTTCTACCTCCCCCAGGACGCGGCGGGCCAGGCGGAGCTGGTCTTTTCCGAGTACGGGACATCGGGCGCGCCGCAGGGAACCCGCACCGTGTCCTTCGCCCTGCCGGAGGGGGCGTGAGCATGGAAAATATCATTCTGATCGGGATGCCCGGGTCGGGCAAGAGCACGGTGGGGGTCCTGCTGGCCAAGGTGCTGGGGTACGGCTTTCTGGACACCGATCTGCTGCTCCAGCAGCGGGAGGGGATGCTCCTCCAGGACCTGCTGGACAGCCGGGGGATGGAGGGCTTTCTGGACGCCGAGGAGGCCGCCGTGCGCACCGTGGACTGTGACCACTGCGTGATCGCCCCCGGGGGCAGCGTGGTGTGCCGTCCCGGGGCCATGGCCCGCCTCCAGGCCCTGGGCAGGGTGGTCTATCTGAAGCTGTCCCCCGGGGAGCTGGCCGGCCGGCTTCAAAACCTGGCCACCCGGGGGGTGGTGATGGCCCCCGGACAGACCGTCCGGGATCTCTACGGCCGGCGCGCCCCTCTCTACGAGCGGTACGCGGGGCTGACGGTGGAGACCGGCGGCCTCACCCTGGAGGAGACCCTGGCTGCCCTGCGCCGGGCCCTGGCGGAAGACGGAGGGGGAGCGGAGGGATGAGCGGCAGGAGAAGCGCGTGGCTGGCGCTGGCCGGTCTCCTGCTGCTCCCGGCGGGCTGCGGGGACAGCGCCGGTATCCCGGACCTGCGCGGGGTGCGCGGCCTGGCGGCCGGGAAGGGCGATGCCGGGACGGAGCTTCCGGCGGCGCTGTGCGGACAGGAGCGGGGAGATGCCGTCCGGATTTTATGGCGGCGTCTGGCTGCTGGAAGATGAGAGCGGGCGGCAGATCATCCTCTACTACGACCGGGACGGGACAGTGACGGAGGCCGGACTGACCGAAATGTAACGATTGAGAGAAAGGCGGATGTACAATGACCTATCAGGAAGAGTTTATCACCTTTATGGTGCGCGCCGGCGTGCTGACCTTCGGGGATTTCACCACCAAATCGGGCCGGAAGACCCCCTATTTCATCAACACAGGCAACTACCGCACGGGCGCCCAGGCCGCCAAGCTGGGGGACTACTACGCGGCCTGCATCCAGGAGAACCTGCCCGGCGGCGTGAGCTGTCTCTTCGGGCCCGCCTACAAGGGCATCCCCCTGGCGGTGACGGCGGCCGCGTCCCTGTTCCGCAGCTACGGCCGGGATCTGCCCTACTGCTTCAACCGCAAGGAGGCCAAGGACCACGGCGAGGGGGGCGACCTGGTGGGCTACAAGCCCCAGGCCGGGGACAGCGTGGTGATCGTGGAGGACGTGGTGACCGCCGGCACCGCCGTCCGGGAGACCATCGAGCTCTTCAAGCATGTGGCCGACGTGAATATGAAGGCCCTGATTGTCTCGGTGGACCGGATGGAGCGGGGTACCCGGGACTGCTCCACCCTGGACGAGCTGCGGGAGGACTACGGCATCGCGGTCTACCCCATCGTCACGGTGCGGGAGATCCTCTCCTTCCTCCACAACCGGGAGATCGACGGCAGGGTCTACATCGACGACGCGGTCAAGGACCGGATGGAGGCCTATCTGGCCGAGTACGGCGGCCGGTGATTCTTTTTCTTGAAAGGAAAGGGACCAAAAAGAGCTTCCATATCGCCGCCAAAGCATTGCAGAATCTGGATTGCCGCCCGGTGGCGAAAGCGCGCCTTTTCCGGAGCGTTCATATGGACGGACACAGGGCGGGAAAGGGGGGACGGCCATGGGACTGCACGACGGCCACCGCAAGCGCCTGAAAACGGAATTTCTCGCCCGGCCGGACGTCTTCCCCGACCATAAGGTGCTGGAGCTGCTGCTCTTCTACGCCAATCCCAGGGCGGACACCAATCCCCTGGCCCATATGCTGCTGGAGCAGTTCGGCAGCCTGGCCGGGGTGCTGGACGCCGCCCCGGAGGAGCTGTGCCGGGCCCCCGGAGTGGGGGAGCACGCCGCCGTGCTCCTCAAGGCGGTGAAGGAGCTCAGCGGCCGCTATCTGACAGACCGCGCCCGGGTGGACGGCCTGATCCAGAGCACCAGGGAGGCCTGCGCGGTTCTGCGCCCCTACTTCTACGGGGCCAGAAACGAGCAGGTCTGTCTGTTGTGCATGGACGGCAAGCGCAAGCTGCTGGGGGTGCGGCGGATCTGCGAGGGCAGCGTGGACTCGGTGGAGATCATCGCCCGGCATGTGCTGGCCGCCGCCCTGTCCCTGAACGCCGCCGCGGTGATTCTGGCCCACAACCACGTGTCCGGCCTGGCCTTCCCCTCCGCCGAGGACCGGGCCGTCACCGCCCAGATGCGGGACCTGCTGGCCCGGGTGGACATTGTGCTGTGCGACCACCTCATTATGGTGGACGACGACGCGGTCTCCCTCCGGGACAGCGGCATGTACGACCCGCCCGAATAGAGGGAGCCCGGAGTCCGCCGCCTGCGGCGGCCGGCGGAGCATGTTTCGCCCCCGCATGTGCCAATGGAATCAGAATGGCTCAAATGCGGAAAAAAGGGCTTGCAATCGAACTCGTGTTTTGATAGAATGTCTGTACGATTCCTTTCCGGAACAGGAGGATGGGCGATGCCTGCATTTGAAGTAGTCAGCGAGTTCACCCCGGCGGGGGACCAGCCGGCGGCCATCGAGGCCCTGGCGGCGGGCGTGGAGAACGGGCTCAGCGAGCAGACCCTGCTGGGGGTCACCGGCTCGGGCAAGACCTTCACCATGGCCAAGGTGATCGAGAAGGTCCAGCGGCCCACCCTGGTGCTGGCCCACAATAAAACCCTGGCCGCCCAGCTGTGCGCCGAGTTCAAGGAGTTTTTTCCAAAAAACGCGGTGGAGTACTTCGTCTCCTACTACGACTACTACCAGCCGGAGGCCTATATCCCCCACACCGATACCTTCATCGAGAAGGACTCCTCCACCAACGACGAGATCGACCGGCTGCGGCTGGCGGCCACCGCCGCCTTGCTGGAGCGGCGGGACGTGATCGTGGTCTCCTCGGTGTCCTGTATCTACGGCTTGGGCGAGCCGGAGGACTTTGCCAAGATGATGGTCTCTCTCCGGGTGGGGGACACCCTGGAGCGGGACGAGCTCCTCCGGCGGCTGGTGGAGATCCGCTATGAGCGCAACGACATCGCCTTCGAGCGCAACATGTTCCGGGTCCGGGGGGATACGGTGGAGATCTTCCCCGCCTACTGGAGGGACACCGCCGTCCGGGTGGAGTTCTTCGGGGACGAGATCGACCGTATCAGCGAGATCAACGTGGTCACCGGCGTGCCGGTGCGCACCCTGGTCCATATCCCCATCTGGCCCGCCACCCACTATGTCACCCCCAAGGAGAAGATGGACGCCGCCATCCAGGAGATCTACCGGGAGCTGGAGGAGCGCTTGGCCTTTTTCAACGGCGAGAACCGGCTGGTGGAGGCCCAGCGCCTCAAGCAGCGGGTGATGTACGACATCGAGATGATGCAGGAGCTGGGCTACTGCTCGGGCATCGAAAACTACTCCCGGGTGATCGAGGGCCGCCCGGTGGGCTCCCCCCCCAACACCCTGCTGGACTACTTCCCCAAGGATTTTCTCCTGTTCGTGGACGAGAGCCACGTCACCCTGCCCCAGGTCCGGGCCATGTACAACGG
>CANSQX010000098.1 GCA_947649225.1 uncultured Flavonifractor sp. | reverse complement strand
ACGGAAGTTCTTTTTGATTCTTTTTTCTTTCAAGAAAAAGAATTACCGCCAGCGCACCAGCGTTTGCTCCAGCAGGGAGACCAGCCTGTTCAGCAGCGTCACCACCAGGGCCACCAGCAGGATGCCCGCCAGCACATTGGTATAGTTGGCATAGTCGGCGAAATTGCGGATAAAGTACCCCAGTCCGCTGTGGGCCCCCATCATCTCGGCCAGGGTGAGGAGCATAAAGGCCGAGGTCAGGGAGGCGCGCAGCCCCGTCAGGAGGCCGGGGAGCACCCAGGGCAGCAGCACCTGGAACAGCAGCTCCCGGTCCCGCAGGCCCAGCACCCGGGCGCTGTCCAGCACCTGGGGGTCCAGGGCGGCCACCCGGTTCACCATCTGGAGGAAGGTGGGCCAGAAGATGCCGATCATGAGCACCAGGGCGGAGGCCGTGCGAAAGGAGGGACTCAGCGCAATGAGGTAGGGAGCGTAGATGATGGCGGGGATGGGGGAGAGCACCCGGGCGATGGGCACCAGCGCCCCCCGGAGCCGGGGGCTCCACCCCGCCCACAGCCCCAGTACCGCCCCCAGGGGCAGGGACACGGCAAAGCCCGCAGCCAGCAGGGTGAGGGAGGAGCCGATCCCCCGGAGCATCAGCAGCCGCTGGCTCCAGAACACGGAAAAGACCGCCTCCGGGGTGGGGGTCAGGATCACATGGCCCAGGTTCAGCCGGGTGACCAGCACCTGCCAGAGCAGCAGCGCGCCGAACAGGACCGCCCCGATGTCCCCGGCCGCCCGGGCATGGCTCCCCCGACGGCTGGCCGGCACCACCGCCAGTCCGGCGGCGGCCAGGGCGATCGTCATGCACAGGGGACTGCCCGCCTTGGGGTTTTGCAGGCCGGGCAGGTGCATGGAGAGCAGCAGCAGCGCCAGGAGCACATAGACCAGGACGGGCCGCGCCCTTTTCGCCCCAGCCCTCACGGGTTCACCTCCGCCGCCTCGCCCCACTGGTAGAACAGGGCGATGAGCTCCCGCCGCAGGGTGCAGCAGGGGGCGGAGACCAGCAGAGTCTCCCTCCGCCGGGGCCGGGGAAAGCCCACGCTGTGCCGGACGGCGATCCGCCCCGGCTCCATAAAGGCGATGTGGTCCCCCAGCAGAATGGCCTCGTCCATGTCGTGGGTGACGAAGAGGACGGTTTTCCGGTCCTCCTCCCACAGCCGGAGCAGCAGCTCCTGGAGGGAGAGACGGTTTTTGGGGTCCAGGGCAGAGAAGGGCTCGTCCAGCAGGAGGGTGGAGCCCCCCATGGCCAGGGCCCGGGCGATGGCCGCCCGCTGGGCCATGCCCCCGGACAGCCGGGCGGGATAGGCCTTCAGGGCGTCCTGGAGGCCCACCCGGACCAGGACCGCCTCCGCCCGCTCCGCCGCCTCCCGCCGGGAGAGGGACCGCATGGCCTTCCGGATCGCAAAGGCCACGTTGTCCCGGACCGTGAGCCAGGGAAAGAGGGCGGGGGACTGAAAGACCACCCCCCGGTCGGGCCCCGGCCCTGTCACCGGGACCCCGCCGCAGGTAAGCGTGCCCGAGTCGGGGGCCGCCAGCCCCGCCAGCAGCCGGAGCAGGGTGGACTTGCCGCACCCGGAGGGGCCGATGAGGGACAAAAACTCCCCCGCCTTTACCCGCAGGTCCACCCCCCGCAGCGACGGACTGTCCGCGCCGGGATAGGTGAAATACAAATTGTGAATTTCGATGCCGCTCATTACTCGTTGTTTTCAGCGTAGGCGGCCTGCATCTCCGCAAAGGGGGCGAAGTCCGGATAGCGGGCGATCACCTCCGCCAGGGCGTCCTGGTAGATAGTGGGGTCCACGTGCTCCCCCATGTCCCCGGGGGCGGAGGCGTCCAGGTCTCCGTTGGCCCGCATGACATCGTAAAACTCCTCCACCCGGTTTTGGGCCGGGTCCATGGAGATCTTCATCACCCCGTCATAGATGCAGTTCCACACATAGTCCCGGTCCTGGCCCGAGTAGGCGGCCAGCACGTCCACGGTCTTCTCCTCATCCTCCAGCATCAGCTTCATGGCCCGCAGGTTGGCGATCTCAAAGCGGACGTAGGCGTCCCGGTTGGCGGCGACATGTTCGATCAGGGCGGTCTGGCGGCAGCAGACCGCGTTGGGGGCGTACTCCCCCACGGGGAAGAGGACCTGTAACCCCTGGGCCCGGGCGTTCTGCCCAAAGCCGCTGTTGACAAAGCCTGCGTCGGCCTCCCCCTTCCGCACGGCCTCCACCACCGATTGAAAGCCGTCCAGCTCCACGAAATTCACCGTGTCCAGATCCACCCCAAATTCCCGGATCTGGGCCTTCATGATCATGTGGCCGGTCTCGGGCCGGACGCAGGCCACGGTCTTTCCGGCGAACCAGTCCAGGCCGCCGAACTCCGCCGCCCGCTCCGGCAGGATGACGCACTCGCTGCCCTCGGCGATGGTGCCGCCGATGACGGTGAGGCCGGCCCCCTGGGACACAAAGGTGCAGGTGGGGATGACGCCCATGGGGAGCACGTCCAGCTTGCCGCCCAGGATGGCGGTGAGGCCGTCGTTCAGGCTGCTGATGGGCTCCAGCGTGACGGTGAGGCCCTCCTCCTCATAATACCCCATCTGGTGGGCCAGCACAACCATGGACGCCTTGATGGAAGTGCCGGACTGGCCCACCCGGAGGGTGTAGCTGACGCCGGTATCGGGCTCCGCCGGGGCGGCGTCCGGTCCGGCGGGATCGGCCCCCGGCGTGGCGGCGGGGGCGGCGGGCTCCGTTTCGGGCGCGAAGCCGGTATCGGGGGCCTGCCCGGCGTCCGAGGAGCCGCAGGCCGTCAGACCCAGGCACAGGGCCAGGGCCAGCATCAGGGCAGTCGGTTTTTTCATGAAAATCACTCCTCGGCGTTCTTTCTGGGGAAAAAGGGGCAGGCGGTCCCCCGGCACTCCCGGTTGCGGGCGAAGCGGCGGCAGAGCGGGGCCTCCTCCGGCCCCAGATCCAGGTTCAGCAGGCTGCGGGCCCCAGCGGCCGCGGCGGTGACCGCAAGATAGACCACCCGCTTGCAGCAGCGGGGGCCCTCCACGCCGGCGACGGCCTCCAGGCACCGGGCGGTCATGGCGTTGCCCGCCGCCCAGCCCGCCTTGGAGGTGGGCGAGGTCTTGTTCCACACGGCGGCGAAGATCCCTCCGCCGATGGCCGCGCCGCAGCAGCCGCTGCTGCCGCAGAGCCCGCCGGGCAGGACCGCAGCCCGCTCCGCCGCCTTGTTCAGGTCGGCCTCCAGGGCGTCCCGGCCCCGGCCCGCCCGCAGGTGGGCGGCGGTGAGCAGGGCGAAGGGGACCAGGGTATGGTGGTCAGGGCAGTGCATGGGGAAATCGGGCAGATCCATCAGATCGTCCGCAACAGCGGCGGGGCCCAGGGGCGTCCCGGCGTCGTACAGGGCCAGACAACGCCCCGCCAGGCGGGCGGTCCAGCTGGGATCGGGCAGCATGAAGACATCCTCCCTCTCGTCTCTTAGTTGCATTTCTCTTATAGTTGTGCAAATCTACTATAAGCCGGAAAAAAGTCCAAGGGGACGGCCGGGGGCGTCTCCCTTGGTGTCGGGCGGGCCGGACCGGGGCGCAATGGCCCCGGGTCCGGCTCCGGCAGATGCGTTCCGTGCTTACATCACCGCGTCGATGGCGGCGGTGAGCTCCTCCTTGCTGGGGATGATGGACTTGAACTTCAGCTCGCCGTTGATGTAGATGCTGGGCAGGTTGGTGACCCCCATCTTCTTGCAGCGGGCGATATCCTCCTTGATGGTGTACTTGTATACCACAAAGTCGGCCTTGCCCTCATAGGCGGGCTTCACCTCGTCCACGGCGCGGACCATGTAGGTGCAGGCGGCGCAGGTGGCGGGGTCCAGGGTGAAGACCTCCACCAGGGGGCGGGACAGGTTGGCGTAGTCGGGGAGCTCGATGTCGATGCTGGTGTCCTCCTCGGCCACGTAGTTCTTGACCATCTCCCGGACGGCGCCGGTCTCCAGCACGGCCTGGACGCAGCCGATGGTGTTCTCCACAGGCACGTCGAAGGGCATGTCGCAGCCGGGGGCCACGATGAGGTTGCGCTTGTCGGGGATGGAGTCCAGCATATCCACCACCCACTTCATATTGTCCTGCTGGGTGCCGTGGAGCATGGTGGTGGTCAGGGGGATGTTGCCGCCCATGGCTACGTTGTAGCGGTCGGCGATCTCCTTGGCGGCGGCCAGGTTCACATTCTCGTCCACCGAGATGGAGTCGGGGCCGGTCTGGCACATGACCTCGATGTTCCGGGTGGCGTCGCCGCAGACGAAGAAGGAGGAGTGGACGCCCCGGGCCCGGATGTGGTCGAACAGGGCCTTGAAGGGCGCGGCCATAAACTCCTCGAAGTGGTCGGAGGAGATCTGGGAGATCAGGGGATCCACCACGGCGATGACGTCCATCCCGGCGTCGATGTAGTAGTCGGACATCTTGCAGGCCACCTTGTTGCAGAAGACCAGCAGATCCTGGACATACTCGTCATTGTCGAACATGTCCATAAAGATGTTGTTGCCCCGCAGGTGGGAGGCCAGAGTGAAGGGGCCGCAGATCAGGCCGTAGAGGGCGGTGGTGTCCCCCACGGACTCCTTCATCTTGCGCATGACCGAGGTGATCATGGGGATGCGGCCGTCCTCTGCGGAGGGGATGGTGCACGCGCAGGGGACCACGGGATCCTCGTCCTCGTCGCACTCCAGGGGGTGGGAGCTCACCGAGGGGGGCGCATTGTCGGCCCACACCAGGCCGCAGCCCAGGCACTCGGCCTCCACCTGGAGGTCGAAGATGCAGCACTGGCCGTCGGGCTTGTAGAGCTTGTTGACCTCCATCAGGGCGGCGTACATCTTCTCGCCGTCCTGGAGGAACTCGGTGGCGGTGGCGCCGATGAGCTTGGCGGAGTGGACCCCGGCGAAGGGGACCCAGGCGGGACGGGGGGTGGCCTCGTGATCCAGGGTTTTCAGCAGAATTTCCTTGGGCGTCATAGGGAAAGTCCTCCTTTATGGTTTGAATGGCCGGTGCGGCCGGTTTCACGGCTTTCGGTGCTGTTATTATACAAAACGGCGGCGGCCGGTGCCTAGGAATTATCTTGTGATTTTCGGTAATTATTCGCGGAGTGTCTAAAATCGGGCCGGATTTCTCCGCAAAAACCGTGCAATGCACAAAAATGATGGGTTTGGCGCCTGCCCCTGTCCAGGGGCGGCGGACCGGGAAAAAGCGGTGCGGGCATTGACTTGCGCCCGCGTTCCTGCTTTAATGGAGAGGCATACGGAATCGCGGAAAAAAGGAGCGGGAGACATGGAAAAATGTGCCTGTCAAGGGGCCTTCCTGGACAAATTCATCCAGCCGGCCATTCTGGTGGTGCTCTCCCGGGGGAGCACCCACGGCTTTCAGATGATCGCCGAGCTGGAGCGCAGCGGCATGGTCTCGGGGGACAGCCTGGACCCGGCGGGGCTCTACCGGACCCTGAAAAAGCTGGAGAGCGGGGGACTGGTGACCTCCCGGTGGGACACCGAGACGGCCAGCAAGCCCCGCCGGATCTATACCCTGGCCCCGCCGGGGGCGGCGTGCCTGGCCCAATGGCGGGAGACCCTGCTGGAGTACCGGCAGAACCTGGACGCCATTCTGGCGGGCATTCAGGCCCTGCCCGGGGCGGCCGCGGTGGGAAAGGAGCTCCCCGCCCCGTAGTCCGGCGCGCCCTCCCGATGTCCTGCGGCAATGGTTCCGGAATAATCCTGCGCGGCCGGTTCACAATAAGCGGGGATTCCACGCGCCAATCTTCGGGTTTTGGGAGGTCGTTCCATGGTCATCGCCTTTGTGCGCACCATTATTCTCTATCTGCTCATCATCGCGGGCATCCGCCTGATGGGCAAGCGGCAGGTGGGAGAGCTGGAGCCCTCCGAGCTGGTGCTGGCCCTCATCATCGCGGACCTGGCCGCCGTCCCCATGCAGGACTTCGGCATTCCCCTGCTCACCGGCATCATCCCCATCTTCACCCTGCTGGCGGTGACCATGATCATCTCGGTGCTCACCATGAAGAGCGTGCGCTTCCGCGCCCTGCTCTGCGGGCGGCCCTCCGTCATCGTGGAGAACGGCCGGATCCACCAGCGGGAGATGAAGAAAAACCGCTTTACCGTGGATGAGCTGATGGAGGAGCTGCGGATGAAGGGGATCACCGACCTGTCCACCGTCAAATATGCCATTCTGGAGACCAACGGCCAGATCTCCGTGCTCCCCTACGCCGATCAGCTCCCCGTCACCGCCGGGCAGATGGGCCGGAGCCCGGAGGAGGGGGGACTGCCGCTGATCATCATCAACGACGGCCGGGTCCTGGACCACAACCTGAAGACCCGGGGCCTGGACCGCACCTGGCTGGACAAGCGCCTGGACGAGCACCGGGTCAGGCACACCGAGGACGTCTTCCTCCTCACAGTGGACGAGCGCAACCGGGTGTACCTGGTGGCCAAGGAGGTGTGAGATGAAGCGGCTTTGGATTGCGCTGGTTCTGCTGGGGGCGGTCTTTACCGCCGTTCTCTGGAACGGCCGGGCGCTGACCGGCCTGACCGGCGAGCTCACCGGGCTCCTCGCCCAGGCGGGCGTGCAGGCCGGGGCGGGGGACTGGGCGGGGGCCGGGGCGCTGACCCGCCGGGCCCAGGAGACCTGGACCGCCCGGGACGGCTATCTCCACATCATGCTCCGCCACGGAGACACCGACGAGATCGATACCGGCTTTCAGGAGACGCTGGCCTATCTGGCCTGCCGGGATGAAGAGGAGTACGCCGCCGCCAACGCCCGCCTGATCGCCCGCCTGGAACGGCTCAGCGAGGCCGAACAGCTCACCTGGAACAATATCCTCTCTGCGGCCGCAGGGAACCGCTGCCGCAGGGGTCCTTGCGCCGTGTGGGGGGATATTTGGTGAGGGGCGTGCGGGTTTGGGCCGCTTTTGAGGGGCTTTATTGTTTCTTAAAGAAAATGTTCCCTGTTTCTTAAGGGAGGGCTGGTATCATGAGGAACAGACCGGCTCGTTTGACTGAATGGAAAGAGGGGAATCGTATGAAGCATGGAACCCGTCTGGCTGCGGCCGCGCTGGCTGCGGCGCTGATTCTGCCCCTGGGCCCGGCGGCCCGGGCCGCCGGGGCCGAAGCCGCCGCCCGGCAGGAGGACCTGGAGTTTCTCTACAGCGCCCTGAAGGAGGGCCACCCGGATCTGTTTGCCGTGACGCCGGAGGAGGCGTTTGAGACCAAAAAGGCGGAGATCGAGGCCCGGCTGGCCGGGGAGAGCCAGACCCAGTTTGTCCTGGATCTCCAGAGCCTGACGGCGCTGGCGGGGGACTCCCACACCACCCTGAGCCTGCGCTTTGACGAGGCGCGCTACTACCCCTTCGAGCTGGACCGCTGCGGCGGGGACTGGATCCTGGTCCGCAGCGGCCGGGAGGAGGATCTGGGGCTGCGGGTGACCGCCGCGGCCGGACTGCCCATGGAGGAATTCTGCCGCCGCTTTCAGGCCCTGGCCAGCGCCGACAACGGCGTGAAGCTGGCCCGGCAGGTGAAATACACCTGTTATGTGGCCGAGATTCTGGAATATCTGGGGCTGGCGGAGCCGGGCGCGCCGGTGGCGCTGACGCTGGAGGGGCCGGACGGAGCTGAGATTCAGCGGACCTACGCCCCCACAGCGGCGGAGGACTATCCCCAGGCCGCCCCCTTCCGCCTGGAGGCGGAGCAGGCGGCCCCCACCGCCTATGACCGGGACCGGGCCTATTTTGCCCTGCCGCTGGGGGCGGAGACCTACTACATCCAGTACAACCGCTGCCGGGAGGACCCGGAGCTGCCCATGGAGGACTTCGCCGGGCAGGTGGCGGCGGAGCTGGAGGAGGGGACCTATACCCAGGTGCTGCTGGACCTGCGCAACAACGGCGGCGGCTCCGACGGGGTGATCGTCCCCCTGCTCCTGGTCCTGCGGGAGGCCATGGACCGGGACGGCCTGCGCCTGTTCGGCCTGATCGGGGAGACCACCTTTTCCTCCGCCCTCATCAACGCCGTGGAGATCCGGGAGATGGGGGGCGTCCTGGCGGGGAGCCCCACCAGCGGCAGCGTGGACCACTTCGGGGCCGTGCGCAGCGTCAAGCTGCCCAATACGGGGCTGACGCTCGGCTGCTCCTCCAAATATATTGCCGTGGACAGCCTGCTGGAGGCCGGGATCCCCTACGGGGTGGAGTCCCTGCGGCCCGACATCCCGGTGGATCAGACCCTGGCGGACCGGCTGGCGGGGCGGGACACCCTGGTGGACTTCCTGCTGGCAGAGGGGTCGGCCTGCGCCCTGCCCGAGGAGGCTGACCTGCCCCTGACCCGGGGCCGTCTGGTCTGGCTGCTGTGGCAGGGGGCGGGCTGTCCGGCGGCGGGAGCGGAGAGCGCCTTTCGGGACGTGATGCCCTTCGCCTACTATGCCGCCGCCGTGCGCTGGGCGGAGGAGGAGGGGGTGGCCGCCGGCGTGACCCCCCAGCGCTTCCAGCCCGCCCGGCCGGTCACCTGGCAGGAGGCGGCGGTCCTGATCGCCCGCTTTGCCGCCTGGCGGGGGGTCCAGCCCCCGGAGACCGGGACTCCGCCGGAGGGGACCGCCCCTTGGGCCGCCAGGGCCGCCGCACAGCTGGAGGCCTGGGGACTGACGGCGGAGGAGGCGCCCTTCCGGCCCCATGACACCCTCACCCGGGCCGGGGGCCGGGCCCTGGCGGAGGGCGCGCTGGCCCTTCCCGCGGACTAATCCGGCGGCGCTCCCGTCCGGCCGCCGGAAGAATTCAAAAATCGTGCAATTTTTCTTCACGCTTTATACATAATTATACCGTATCCTTACGATCAGTCAGGCGGGGGGGCGGCGAGCCCCGCAGAAAAAGGAGCGATTGGGATTATGTATTACAATGACTATAACCGGCACCCGGATGAGCGGGACCCCATAGAGACCAGCTATTTCACTGTGGAGCCCGCGCCCCCGAAGAAGCAGAAGCGCATGGGGCCGCGGATTGCGGCGGCCTGTCTGGCCTGCGCCCTGGTGGGCGGCCTGGCGGGGGGCGGCGGAGCCCTCCTGGCCGCCGGACGGCTGAACACGAACACCACCACCCTATACGAGGGCACCCGGCCCACCGCCGTCACGGTGGCCCAGGTGGACGGCCGCACCACCCTCGACCCCGATCAGATTTATGCCGCCAATCTGGAGTCGGTGGTGGGCGTCAACGGCAGCGCCACCACCAACGCCTACGGCTGGACGGTGGCCAACCCGGTGTCCGGCTCCGGCTTCGTCATCAGCGCGGACGGCTATATTCTCACGAATTACCATGTGATCGACGGCGTGAGCGACCTCAAGGTGACCTTCGCCGACGGCAAGAGCTATGACGCCGTGGTGGTAGGGGGCGAGGCGGAAAACGACATCGCCGTGCTGAAAATCGAAGCGGAGGGCCTGCGGCCTGTGACCCTGGGGAACTCGGACAGCCTGCGGGTGGGCGAGCCCGTGGTGGCCATCGGCAACCCCCTGGGCGAGCTGACCTTCACCCTCACCGCCGGGTACGTCTCTGCCAAGGACCGGACCATCACCACCAGCGACGGCAAAAAGATCAACATGATCCAGACCGACGCCGCCATCAACTCGGGCAACTCGGGCGGCCCTCTGTTCGACCAGTACGGCCAGGCCGTGGGCATCGTCTCGGCCAAGTACTCGGGCAGCTCGGGCTCCTCGGCCTCCATTGAGGGCATCGGCTTCGCCATTCCCATCAACGACGTGGCGGGCATGGTCACCAGCATCATCGAAAACGGATACGTGACCGGCAAGCCCAACCTGGGCATCCTGATGCGGGATGTGGATGGGAGCGCCCAGCGCTACGGCATTCCCGCCGGGGCGGAGATCCTGGCCGTGCTGGAGGGCTCCTGCGCCGCCAAGGCCGGCATTCAGCCCGGGGATATCATCACCGCCGTGGACGGCGCGGAGATCGCCGACGGCGACGCCCTGAAAACCGCCGTTAAGCGCTTTCAGGCCGGGGATCGGGTCAGCTTCACCCTCTACCACAGCGGCGAGGAGCGCACCGTCACCCTGACCCTGGACGAGGACAACCAGGCCCGTGCCGAGGCCATGGAGGGCCTCCAGAACGAGTACGCCCAGAGCCAGCAGCAGCAACAGTCTCAGGGCGGCTCCGGCGGCAGCAATGGCTCCAGCGGCTGGCCCTTCGACAGCTGGCCCTTCGGCTGGTAAATGCGCATAATAGCAGGGAGGCGGTCCACGCTGGACCGCCTCCCGTTCTTTTCGCTTTTTGTCAGCCCTGACGCCGGGGATGCCGGAACCTCCAGCGGGGGATGCAGGGGACTCCCCCTGCGGGGAG
>CANSQX010000097.1 GCA_947649225.1 uncultured Flavonifractor sp. | reverse complement strand
GTGGGCGGCCTGGGTCGTGAAGTACACCCCGTAGACCCGCCGGGCCCCCAGGTCGGTGGGGAAGAAGAACAGGTCCTCCTCCTCCATCAGGGCCTCCCGGAAGCTGTCATAGGTCTCCCGGGGCAGATGGCCGTACCGGAAGCGCACATAGGCCATGTCCCACAGAGGGGCCAGATCGCCGGAGAGCCCGTGGAGATACTCCAGCTGGGCGGCGGCGCTCCGGCTCTGCCCGGCCAGCTGGAGCTGCGCCTCCCGGCGGCGGGACAGCTCGTCCAGCTCGGCCTCCAGACGGTCGAAGAAGGCGGCGGCCTCCTCTTGACTGGGCGGGTGGTCAAAGGGGACATAGGACAGCGCGATCCCGGCCCGGGCGGCGGCCTCCTCCCCACGGCGCAGGAGGGCGGTGTAGGGGTTGGCCAGCTCGAAGGGCCGCAGCCCCCCCACCTCGCGCATCAGCTGGAGGGCGTTTTCCGGGTGGAATTCCTGGTTGATGACACAGGAGGCCACGACCGCATCGAACTGCTCCAGCGGTCCGGCTATGGTCAGCAGATTCATGGGCACGACAGACAAGGAACGCCACCTCCTTTCGTAGCTTCGTAACAGGTTGCGCGCACAGGGCCTCCGTCCTGCCGCCGGGGCCGGCGGCGGGGAAGCCCTGCTGAATGGCTCAGGCGCCTATCAGCTCCGCCAGGGCGGCGTCGTAGGGGACGCCGTACTTGACCGACTCGATCACGTTGACCAGGGCCTGGAGCTCGGCCTCCTTCACATTCAGGTAGGCCACAGCGGTGTAGACCGAGGGCGTTCCCGCCATGAGCTGCCGGCGGCTGAAGTGGAAGAGAGCCCGGCGGTAGTAATCCTCCACCTGGGCCACGTCCACCTCCTGAAAGCACCCGGCGTAGGGGGAGCCTTTCAGCAGCTCGAAGACCGCCGGGGCGTCGGGGGCGGCGCAGAGCTGCTGGGTGAAGGCGGGCCGCAGCCGGTAGTGGAAGGGAAACAGGATGGTGAGATACCGGCCGCTCCCCTCCCCGGGGAAGTAGGTCTTGAGGCGCAGGATGTGCAGCAGATTGAGCAGGTCCACCTGCTCCCCGAAGCCCCGCAGCAGGACCCGCCGGGTCTCCCCGGCGTATTTTTTATAGATGACGCCGTAGATATGGCGGAAATAGGCGGTGCGGAGGAGGGCCTCGGCGGCGGTGAAGTCGGGCTGTCCGCCGGCGGCGGGGCGCAGGTGGCGGAGGGTCCCCTCGTAGATACTGCCGGCCGCCGCCGCGATGAGGCCGTCGTAGTCCCGGCAGAGGGCCAGGGCCTTGACGTCCACCTGAAGGGGCATGGAGATCCGGCTGACGGCGGGCGGGCCCTTATAGTAGTCCCCGGCCCGGAGCCGCCGCAGGGCGGTGAGGATCTCCCCCTGCTCGGCCAGGCGCACGGGAAAGGCCAGCAGCTCCTTGTCCGCCCTGGGGGCGAAGTGCTGGAGGGACAGGTAGTCCTGCCGCAGCTGGTTCCGGAGGGCGGCTTCCAGCTCCACCCGGCCGATATAGCCCCCCCAGGACTCCCCCAGCTGGGCGGCCGCCGCTTGCCAGCCGGGCCGCCCCCGCAGATAGTCCACCAGAGCCGCCTCGCTCTTCAGGGCCGCCATGTGGGCGAAGTCGGCGGTGCGCAGCCGCTTGCCGTAGAGAGCCTTCGCCTTGGCGGCCAGCGCGCCGTAGGTAGCCAGCGCGCCGGTCATGCCTGTTCGCCTACAATCTGCCGGAACAGGGTCTCCACCCAGGCGTCCCGGTTCCGGGCGTAGGCGCTCTCCACCTGGGCCATGGCGCGCTCCAGCCGCCTGTCCCAGCGCGCCAGCTCCTCCTGGGCGGCCTTGGCCTCGGTCTCCTCCACCCCGGCCACCCGGCGGCGGGCCCGCTCCATATACCGCTCCCGGATCCCGGCGGCCTCCCGCTCCAGCTCGGCCTCCAGACTGCTCTCCTGCTCCCGGGCCTCCCTGGCGATCTCCCTGGCGCTCTGCTCGGCCGCCACAATCTGATTGACTAAATTTAGATATTCCACCGCACCGGCGCCTCCCTTCCTGGTGCTTGCGTGTATTCCTGGTATACGCCAGATCATAGCACGATGCGGCCGCGATTTCCACGGAAAAATAGACAAACATATCGGGTTGTCAATTTTTAATTTTTGGCAGTCTCTCCGCAAGTTCCTATAAGTTTGCGCTGCACTATTGTATTTCCGAACTGCGCCGTATATAATAGGAGACCGAACCCCTGCGCACCGGCGCGGGGACTGAAACTGTAAGGAGGACGGACATATGACCAAGCTGCTTCAGCTCCTGGAGGAGGACTGTACCCTGACCCCGGAACAGCTGGCCTCCATGGCCGATAGGAAGGTGGAGGAGGTCAAGGCCGCCATTGCCAAATATGAGCAGGACAAAGTAATCCTGGGCTATAAGGCCATTGTGGACTGGGACAGGACCGAGCGCGAGGCGGTCACCGCCCTGATCGAGGTCAAGGTGACCCCCCAGCGGGGCGAGGGCTTCGACCGGGTGGCCGAGCGCATCTATCAGTATGACGAGGTGGAGAGCGTCTACCTCATGTCGGGCGGGGCCTATGACCTCATTGTGATCATCTCGGGCCGGACCCTGCGGGAGGTGGCCGAGTTCGTGGGCCAGCGCCTGGCCCCCCTGGAGGACGTGACCGGCACGGCCACCCACTTTATTCTGCGCAAATATAAGGAAAAGCACCTGATCTTCCCCAAGCAGGAGGAGCAGAAGAGGGAGTGGATTTTCGTATGAACTATGAGCAGCTGCTGTCCCGGCGGATTCAGGAGGTGCAGCCCTCCGGCATCCGCCGGTTCTTCGATATCCTGGAGGAGATGAAGGACGCCATCTCCCTGGGCATCGGCGAGCCCGACTTCGTGACCCCCTGGCACATCCGGGATGCGGGGGTCTACTCCCTGGAGAAGGGCTTCACCAAGTACACAGCCAACGCCGGTATGAGCGAGCTGCGCCGGGAGATCGCCTCCTACCTCAGCCGCCGCTTCGACCTCCACTACGACTTCGCCAGCCAGATCGTCGTGACCGTTGGGGGGAGCGAGGGCATCGACCTGGCCCTGCGGTGCCTCCTCAACCCGGGGGACGAGGTGATCGTCCCGGTCCCCTCCTTCGTATGCTACGGCCCTCTGGCCTCCATGGCGGGGGGGACGCCGGTCTATCTGGAGCTCAAGGCGGAGAACGAATTCCGCCTCACCCCGGAGGAGCTGAAAAGCGCCATCACCCCCCGGACCAAGCTGCTGGTGCTCCCCTTCCCCTGCAACCCCACCGGCGGCACCATGGACCGCGCCGATCTGGAGGCCATCGCCGGGGTGCTGCGGGGCACCGACATCATGGTGCTCTCCGACGAGATCTACGCCGAGCTCACCTACGGCCGCCGCCACGTCTCTCTGGCCAACCTCCCCGACATGTACGAGCGGACCGTGGTGGTCAACGGCTTCTCCAAGAGCCACGCCATGACGGGCTGGCGCATGGGCTACCTGTGCGGCCCCGCCCCCCTGATCCGGCAGATGCTCAAGCTCCACCAGTTCGGCATTATGTCGGCCCCCACCGTCAGCCAGTACGCCGCCATCGAGGCCATGCGCAACGGCGACCGGGACATCGAGCGGATGCGGGACGAGTACGACGGCCGCCGCCGCTATCTGGTGGAGGGCCTGCGCCGCATCGGCCTGCCCTGCTTTGAGCCCAAGGGGGCCTTTTACGTCTTCCCCGATATCCGGGGCACCGGGCTGCCCTCCGACGAGTTCTGCGAGCGGTTCCTGATGGAGGAGAAGGTGGCCGTGATCGCCGGGTCGGCCTTCGGCCCCGGCGGCGAGGGCTTCGTCCGCTGCTGCTACGCCACCTCCATGAAGGACATCGCCGAGGCCCTGACCCGGCTGGACAACTTCCTCACCAATCTGAAGAAAAAGCAGGCAAGAGCATAGAGAATAGAGAGGAGTACCCCCATGTATTTGACCTGTCTGGATATGGAGGGTGTGCTGGTGCCCGAAATCTGGATCGCCTTCGCGCAGGCCAGCGGTATCCCCGCGCTGCGCCGCACCACCCGGGACGAGCCCGACTACAACAAGCTGATGCGCTTCCGCCTGGACATTCTGAAGGAGCACGGCCTGGGCCTCAAGGAGATTCAGGCCACCATCGCCCAAATCGACCCCCTGCCCGGGGCCAAAGAGTTTCTGGACGAGCTGCGCTCCTTCACCCAGGTGATCATCCTCAGCGACACCTTCGAGCAGTTCGCCAGCCCCCTGATGGAAAAGCTGGGCCGGCCCACCCTCTTCTGCAACACCCTGGAGGTGGCCCCCGACGGGGCCATCACCGGCTTCCGGATGCGCTGCCCCCAGTCCAAGCTGACCACGGTGAAGGCCCTCCAGTCCATCGGCTACGAGACCATCGCCGCCGGGGACAGCCACAACGACCTGGGGATGATCCAGGCCGGCCGGGCGGGCTTCCTGTTCAAGAGCACCAGCGCCATCAAGGCCGAGCACCCGGAGCTGCCCGCCTTTGAGGAGTTCCCCGACCTGCTGGCCGCCATCAAGGACGCAATGGCCTGAACACCCGCCGCCATTGCCATACTGAGAGGAAAGAGAGTGGAGATTGGATGGACAACTGCTTCCAGGGGCTGCCCTTCGGCCCGGCCGACATCCTGCTGCCCCAAAACTGCGACTATGACAGGTGGTCGGTGGTGGCCTGCGACCAGTATACCTCCCAGCCCGAGTACTGGCAGCGGGTGGAGGAGTATGTGGGGAACGCCCCCTCCGCCCTCCGGCTAATCCTGCCCGAGAGCTGTCTGGACGGTCCCAATGTGGAGACCGACATCACCGAGATCAACACCACCATGACCCGCTATCTCCGGGAAAACCGCTTCAAGGTCCTGCCGGAGAGCCTCCTCTACGTGGAGCGGCGGCTGGACAACCTGCGCCTGCGCCGGGGCCTGGTGGGCATGGTGGATCTGGAGTGCTATGACTATGAGCCCGGGTCCTCCGCCCCCATCCGCGCCACCGAGGGGACGGTGATGGCCCGCATCCCGCCCCGGGTGGCGGTGCGCAAGAACGCCCCGCTGGAGCTCCCCCACGTGATGCTGCTGGCCGACGACCCGGGCAGGACGGTGATCGAGCCCCTGGCCGCCCGGAAGGGGGAATTGGAGAAGGTCTACGACTTCGACCTGATGGAGCGGGGGGGCCACATTGCGGGCTGGCGGCTGAACGAGGGGCAGCTGGCCGCCGTGGCTGCGTCCCTCCGGGCCCTGGCCGATCCCGCCTCCTTCAACGCCCGGTACGGCACGGCGGACAAGCCGGTCCTTCTCTTTGCCGTGGGGGACGGCAACCACTCCCTGGCCACCGCCAAGGAGTGCTACGAGCGGCAGAAAAAGCTGGTCCCCCCGGACCAGTGGGCCAATCTCCCCGCCCGGTACGCCCTGTGCGAGCTGGTGAACCTTCACGACGCCTCTCTGGAGTTCGAGCCCATCCACCGGGTGGTCTTCCAGACCGACCCGGAGGCCCTGACCGCCGCCCTGCTGGCGGCCTGCCCCGGCGCCTACCGGGGAGAGGGGGACGGCCACGTCCTGCGCTATGTGTGGGCGGGGGGCTCCGGCTCCATCACCGTGCCCCGTCCGGCGGCCCAGCTGGAGGTGGGTACCCTCCAGCCCTTCCTGGACGCCTATGTCCGGGCCCGCGGCGGGCGGATCGACTATATCCACGGGGCGGACGTGATCCGAGCCCTGGCCGCCCGGCCGGGGAACATCGGCTTCCTGCTGCCCGCCCTGGGCAAGGAGCAGCTCTTCCCCACCGTGATCCACGACGGGGTGCTCCCCCGGAAGACCTTCTCCATGGGCGAGGCCCATGACAAACGCTTTTACCTGGAGGCGCGGAAAATCCGGTGACTGCCGGGCCCGGACAGAGACCATATCAGGAGGCGTGCGATGACGGAACTTGCCTATGCCAAGCTCAACCTGTCCCTGGACATCCTGGGCCGCCGCCCGGACGGCTACCACGACCTGCGCATGGTGATGCAGACGGTGGATCTGGCCGACGAGGTTACGGTGGAGCCCGGGGGCGGCCAGGTGACGGTCCAGACCAACCTGAGCTTTCTCCCCTGTGACCGGCGAAACCTGGCGGCGGCGGCCGCCCTCCGCTTTCAGGAGGCGGTCCGCCCGGACCTGGACGGGGCCGCCATCTCCATCTGCAAGCACATCCCGGTGTGCGCCGGGCTGGCCGGGGGGAGCAGCGACGCCGCCGCCGTCCTCCGGGCCCTGAACGAGCTCACCGGCGCGGGCCTGACGCCGGACAGGCTGGCCGCCCTGGGCGAGACAGTGGGCTCCGACGTGCCCTACTGCGTCCTGGGGGGCACCGCCCTGGCCGAGGGGCGGGGGGAGCGGCTGACCCCGCTGACCCCGCTCCCCCCCTGCGACGTAGTGCTGTGCAAGCCAGGCTGGTCGGTGTCCACCCCGGTGCTCTTTGCCCAGGCCGACGGGAAAAAGCTCCGCCGCCGCCCGGACACCGCCGGACTGCTGGCCGCCCTGGAGGCGGGGGATCTGACGGGGGCGGCCCGCCGGATGTATAACGTCTTCGAGGACGTGCTCACCCCCCGGGAGTGGTCCGGGGTGCAGGCCATCAAGAACACCTTGATTCAGCACGGGGCCCTGGGGGCCTCCATGAGCGGCACCGGCCCCACGGTATTCGGCCTTTTCGCCAGCCGGGCGGCCGCCTGGGCCGCCTATGAGGAGCTGAAGCAGACCGGCCAGGAGACCTTTTTGGCCCGGACCGTATAGACGTACAAAAAACCCCCGGCGGAGCATCTCCGCCGGGGGTTTTTTCTTTCAGAACATAGGGCAGGGGGGAGCGGGCGGGTGTTGGAAGCTGCCCAAGCCCGCCGGGGCCCTGCCCCGGACCCCAACACCCTCGGAAGAGGGCGGCCCCAGCCGCTATTCCGGGCTCCCCACCAGGACGCGGGCCGAGTGCCCGGGCACGGGCAGCCAGGTGCGGCCGCCGTCGTTGGTGAAGCGCTCCATGCCGTTGAGCCAGTCCCGGAGCACCGGCTCCCGGTGCTGGAACTCCACGTGGGCCTCCTGATCGGACAGGTTGAGGGCCACATAGACCCGCTGGGCGTCGCAGCCCCGGCAGAAGACCAGCTGCTCGTTCTTGATCATGGAATTCTCGTAGCCGCCGTACTGGAGGGCGGGCAGCTTCTGGCGCAGATCGGCCAGCTTGGCCAGATGGGCGCACAGGGTCTGGTCCCGGCCCGCCATGTCACCGATCTCCAGGCAGGGACGGAGCACGGCGTCCGAGGTCTTGCTCCGCATCCCCTCCAGGGCCCACTCGCTGCCGTAGTAGACGGAGGGGGCGCCCGGCATGGTGTAGAGGATGGTATAGACATTGGGGATGTGCCGGGGATTTTTCAGGGTGCTGGCCAGCCGGTTCACATCGTGGTTGTCGGCGAAGTTATAGGTCCGGATCCCCCGGTAGATCCCCCCGGGGCCGAACTGGCGGTGGAGGGAGTGGGCGATCTCGAAGTAGTTTTTGTCGTTGTGGCTGGACCAGAGGCCCTTCCAGCACTCGTAATTGGTGGTGGAGTCCAGCAGCTCCGGGTTGGCCCAGCGGGCGTAGTCCCCGTGGATGATCTCGCCCATGAGCCAGAAGTCGGGATTTTTGGCCCGCACAGCGCCCTTCAGCGCCTGGAAGAAGCCAAAATCCACGCAGTCGGCGGCGTCCAGCCGCAGGCCGTCGATGTGGAACTCGTCCATCCAGAAGCACACCGCGTCCAACAGGTGGCGCACCACGTCGGGGTGCTTCAGGTTGAGCTTGGCCAGCTCGTAGTGCCCGCCCCAGCTCTCGTACCAGAAGGGGTCCCCCATGGGGGAGGGCCCGCCGAAGTTCAAATTGTGGAACCAGCCGCAGTAGGGGGAGCCCTGCCCCTTCTCCTGTACATCCTTGAAGGCCCAGAACTCCCGGCCCACGTGGTTGAACACCCCGTCCAGCACTACCTTGATGCCTGCGGCGTGGAGCTGCTCGCACAGGGCCTTGAAGGAGGCGTTGTCCCCCAGGCGGCGGTCGATCTGGTAGTAGTCCCGGGTGTCGTAGCCGTGCTTGGTGGACTCGAAGACCGGACCCAGGTAGAGAGCGGTGACCCCCAGGTCCTTCAGGTGGGGGATCCAACCGGCCAGCTTGTCCAGACGGCGGACGGGGGCGGTCTCGGCGTTGTACTCGGGCGCGCCACAGAAGCCCAGGGGGTAGATGTGGTAGAAAACGGCGCTTTCCATCCAATGACTCATGGTGTTTTCCCTCTTTTCCTAATATGGAGCGGTAATTTCTGTACCGCTCCGGTTTGAAACCAGAAAATGCCGTCCATACTGCATGTGTACATCAACAACAGAACCATGCGGACGGTGATTGACTATGACAAAACAGACGGTACAGCCGGAAAACAGACTCCGGCGGTGGGAACTGGCCCTGCTGCTGGGCCTGGCGCTGGCGGCCCTGGCGGGGGTGTGGCTGGACGGAGAGCAGGCCGCGCTGGCTGGCCGGGTGGTCCGGCTCCACGTGATTGCAAACTCCGATTCGGCGGAGGATCAGGCCCTGAAGCTGGAGGTCCGGGATCGGGTGCTCCGGGAGGCGGAGACCCTGCTGGCCGGACAGACCACCCCGGACGGAGCGGCGGCCGTGCTGGCCGGCCACCTGGACGAGCTGGCCGGGGCAGGGGCCCAGGCGGTGGCGGAGGCGGGGTACGGCTACCCGGTCACCGTCTCGCTGGAGGACAGCGTGTGGTTCCCCACCAAGGAGTACGAGGACTTCGCCCTTCCGGCGGGGCGCTACCGGGCTCTGCGGGTGGTGGTGGGCGAGGGGGCCGGGCAGAACTGGTGGTGCGTGGTCTTTCCGCCCCTGTGCCTGGGCTCTGTGACCGAGACGGCGGCGGAGACGGCCGCCGAGGGCGGCTTCGACCCGGAACAGGTGGCCCTGATCACCGGCGAGAGCGAGGGCTATGTGGTGAAATTCAAGGCCCTGGAACTGCTGGAATCCCTCAAGGAGTGGGCGGAGGGCTGACAAACCGCCCGGTGGCCGGGTCCCACAGGTCGGTAAGCCCCCAGACCTTATCCCCACGGAAGCCGGTGACAGTGCGCCCGGCCAACAGGGCGCGGAGCACCGCCTCCTCGGCACACTCGGCCGCCGCCCGGAAGGGCAGATCCATCCGGTCCTCGTGAAAGGCCCGCACCGTGCGCACGGCGGTCCTGTCCAGGGGATTGAAGGGGTTGGCGGTAGAGAAGGCCAGAAAAATCTCCCCGCTGCCGTGGCCGGTGTGGGAGCCCAGCCGGGCCAGCCCCACCGCCGCCCGCCGGGCGGTCCGCCCCAGCTGCCGGGCGTCCAGGGGCAGGTCGGTGGCCAGGACCACGATGCAGGAGCCCTGATCCACGGGCCGCTCCTCCAGCCGGGCGGCCAGGGTCCGGCCTACGGGGACTCCGCCGATGGTCAAATCGGAGAGGAGCCCGTGATTGGCCAGCACCAGAGCCCCCAGGGTATAGGATGCGCCGTCTATGTCCAGCCGGCGGGAGGCCGAGCCGACGCCGCCCTTGAGCCCGTGGCAGACCATGCCCGTGCCCGCCCCCACGCTCCCCTCGGCGAAGACCTCGGAGGCATCCTCCAGGGCGGCGAGGACCTCGCTCTGTCCCACGGCCCGCCGCCGGATATCGTTGAGCAGGCCGTCGTTGCACTCCATCACGACAGGGTTGACGGTCCGGGGGTTCAGGCCGATGGCCTCCCCCCGCCAGCACAGGTATTCCACCAGCGCGTCGTGGACCATGCCCACGTTGAGGGTGTTGGTGAGGGCCACGGGGCCCTCCAGCACGCCCAGCTCCTCCAACTGCACCAGGCCCATGCTCTTGCCGTAGCCGTTGAGGACAAAAACTGCGGCCGGGACTACATGTTCAAAGGGATTCTCACTGCCGGGGACGACGACGGTCACCCCGGTTTTGTGCTGCCCGCGGTCGATGGTGCAGTGCCCCACGCGGACGCCGGGCACATCGGTGATCTGATTGTTCGGCCCCGGGGGCAGGCGGCCCGGCCGGATGCCAGAGGCGGCGTTCTGCTGCAAGCATATCCCCTCCCGTCGTGTTAAACTGCCGCTCTTCATTATCCGGGAAATCCATCGAATTGTCAATAGGGGGGCGCCTGCGCGGCGGGCGCCCCCTTTCTTTCAAAAGAAAGGGGGGAAAGAAATTTAGGAACGACGGGGGAAAGGGCGGCCTCTAGGTTCAAGGACAGCCCACGACGAAACTAGTTGCGCCCGCCCGTACATTGACCTAGTTTTACGGCAGCGGCTCGCCGCCGCTCGGGTGGCCCGCTACCATTATGACGCCCAAACTTGATAGATTTTGCAATTCAAGTTGTGCGTCTGACGGCCGCCACGGAGAGGACGCGCCGTGTTTTAGAGGTTTGGTT
>CANSQX010000096.1 GCA_947649225.1 uncultured Flavonifractor sp. | reverse complement strand
GATCAGGACACGTTTACCGCCCTCCTCACCACCCCCGGCGGCCCCGCGCCGGAGCCCACGCCCAACCCAACCCCGGAGCCCACGCCGGAGCCCGCTCCCACACCCACCCCCTCGCCGCCCCTGGAGGGCAACGATCGGGGGTATATCACCGGGATCACCGCGACCAACCAGACCGTAGAGATCGCTACCGACCACCAGCCGGAATTCCGGGTCCGGGACCTGGGGGACAGGGTGGCCATTGACCTGAAGGGAGCTATCCTGGCCTCCGGCTATCCCGGCGCCATCCCCATGGGAGACGGGCTTATCCGGTCGGTGCGCTACTCCCCCCACGCCGGGGACGACCTGGGCTTCGGTTGCCGCCACGCCACCCGGGTGGTGCTGGACCTGGCGGAGGGGCTGACCTACGCGGACAATGTCCGCATCGAGCTGACCGGCACCGGCCTGCGGGTCAGCGTCCAGGCGCACCAGACGGGCACCGTCCCCATCCGCCCGGAGTCCTTTACCGTGGTGCTGGACGCCGGACACGGCGGCGAGGCCAACGGGGCCACCTATGAGGACATTCTGGAGAAGGACATCAACCTGTCCGTGACCCGGCGGGTCCAGGCTATCCTGGAGGGGCACGGCTACCACGTGATCATGACCCGGACAGAGGACGTGTATATGGACCTCTACGACCGCGCCGGACTGGCCAATGAGGCGGCGGCGGACCTGTTTGTGTCCATCCACTCCAATGCCTCGTCCACCAACACCGATTTCCAGGGGATTTTTACATACCACCACCCCAGCAGCGGCCGGGGCGCGCGGCTGGCCCAGACCATCCAGACCCCTCTGGCCCAGATCACCGGCGGCATCGACCGGGGCATCCTCAGCAACGACTATGTGGTTCTGCGGGAGACCGAGATGTGCGCCGCCCTGGTGGAGATGGGCTTCATGTCCAACCACGAGGAGCTGATGCGCCTCATCGACAGCGGCTATCAGGACAAGCTGGCCCAGGGGATTGCCGAGGGCATCGTCCAGTATCTCAACAGCGTGGCGCAGTCCTGAGCGCCGCAGGCGGACAGGACCCGGCGCAGAAGCGCGTTTTCTTCCGGTACCGGAAGCGCCCTCCGTTTCAGGCGGGGCGATTGTGCGAAAAAAGGGGGCTTTGCCCCCTTTTTTCACGTTCTGCGTGCGGGGTCCGCTCCAGGAGCCGGCGCACGGTCACGCCCGCCCGGGCCTCGTGCATACCATAGTGCGCCGGTGGGAAACCGGACAAAAAATCGCCCGTCGCGTTTTTTCCGCCGCATTCTTTGCAAGATCCCCGCTAAAATATTGACAGAACTCCCTGCGGTTGTTAGAATACAGACAGCCCGCCGCACAGCGGCGGTATCCTTTGCAAAATCTCACTGCAAAGCAAGTGGTATCTTTGGGAGGAAGCGCCTATGTATCAATGTCAGGTTCAATTTTATCTGGTTGGGCGGCAGCCGCAGCTGTTTGACATGATACGGACGGCCGCCCCTCTGGAGCGCTTTTCCCATACGTTTATTGAGAGCGCCTGTCCGGAGGAGGGGCCTGCGGCCCGGGCCGATGTGATCCTGGCCGCGCTCCCGGGGCTGGATGCCGCCGGGACCGCCAGGGCGCTGGCCGCCGCCAAGCGGCCGGAGGCTGAGCTCATTCTGCTGGCGGAACCGGCGCAGATCCCCCTTCTGACGGACAGTCTGGACCAGGCGCAGGATCTGTGGATCCTCCCCATGGCGCAGGCCGAGTTGGGCTTCCGCTTCCAGCGCTGGCAGGAGCACTACAAGCGGCTCAAGGACGCATGGCAGACCAGCCAATATCTGGAGGCCACCATCAACAGCATCCCCAGCCTGATCTGGTACAAGGACAAGTCGGGCATTCACGAGAAGGTCAATGACAGCTTCTGCGCCACCGTCAACAAGACCAAAGAGCAGGTTCAGGGCCGGGGCCACGCCTATATCTGGGACGTAGAGCAGGACGACCCCGCCTGTATCGAGTCGGAGCGGGAGGTCATGCGCCGCCGGGAGACCTGTATCTCCGAGGAGACGGTGCAGACCGGAGACGGCATCCGGCTGCTGACCACCTATAAATCCCCTCTGTACGACCTGGACGGCAGCGTGATGGGCACGGTGGGCGTGGGCATTGATGTGACCAAGGAGCGGGCCTACGCCAAGGAGCTGGTCCGGAAAAACGCCGCCCTGGAGACCCTTTTCACCACGATGGACTGCGGCGTCATGTGCCACAGCATCGACGGCGCCCGGATCCTCAGCATCAACCGGGCCGCCCTCAAGATCTTGGGATACGAGACCCAGGAGGAGATGGAGCAGAGCGGATTCGATATGGTGGCGTCCTCTGTGGTGGAGGAGGACCGTCCCAGGCTGCGCGCCAGCATCATGGCGCTGAAAAAAGTGGGAGACAGCGTCAGCGCAGAGTACCGGGTGCGCCATATGGACGGGGAGCTCCTGCACATCATGGGCAACATCAAGCTGGTGGAGGAGGACGGCGAGCTGTTTTACCAGCGGTTCCTCCTGGACTGCACCGAGCAGAAGGTCCGGGAGAATAACGAGCGGCTTGAGAGCGAGCGGCGGCAGATGGAGCTGGTTCAGGCCCTGAGCATCGACTACAACCTGGTCTGTTTCTTCGATCTGGAGACCGGCGAGGGACGCCCCCTGCGGCTCAGCGACTGTAAATACCACATCCTGGACGATATTTTCGGTCAGGCGCTGTCGCTGGACGAGAGCATGAACCGCTACATAGAGACCTGTGTGCTGGCCGACGACCGGGAGCTGATGCGGCAGGCCGTGGCCCGGGACCGGCTGGAGAGGGATCTGGCCGAAAAGAAAATCTCCTACATCAATTACCGCACCCTGTGCGCCGGTGAGATCCGCTACTTCCAGATGAAGGTCGTGCGCGCAGGGGATTGGGAGAAGAGCCACGGCATTGTCCTGGGCCTGTGCAGTGTGGACGAGGAGACCCGCCGGGAAATGGAGAAAAAGACCCTGCTGGAGGACGCCCTCTCTCAGGCCAACCGGGCCAGCCGGGCCAAGAGCGTCTTCCTCTCCAACATGTCCCACGATATCCGCACCCCCATGAACGCCATTATCGGCTTTACCGCCCTGGCCATTACCCACCTGGAGCAGCGGGATCAGGTGGAGTCCTATCTGAAGAAGATCATGACCTCGGGGAACCATCTGCTGAGCCTGATCAACGATATTCTGGACATGAGCCGCATCGAGAGCGGCAAAATGGCTCTGGAGGAAAAGCCGTGCAGCCTGCCGGACATCCTGCACGGGCTGCGCAGCATGGTACAGGCCGACATCCACGCCAAGCAGCTGGAGCTGTACATGGACGCCGTGGACGTGCGCAACGAGGAGATCTTCTGCGACCGGCTGCGGCTGAACCAGGTGCTGCTGAACCTGCTGGGAAACTCTGTCAAATACACCCCTGCGGGCGGCATTGTCAGTATGCGGATTACGGAGATGCCCGGCGCCCCGGCCGGCTGCGCCACCTACGAGTTCCACATCAAGGACACGGGCATCGGCATGAGTGAGAAATTTGTGTCCCACATTTTCGAGCCCTTCGAGCGTGAGCGGAACTCCACCACCAGCGGGATCCAGGGCACCGGCCTGGGCATGGCCATCACCAAGAACATCGTGGATATGATGAACGGCACCATTGATGTGAAGAGCAAGCAGAACGTGGGGACCGAGTTCACTGTAACCCTCACCTTCCGCCAGTGCTCCGGAGAAAAGGAGCCTCCGACGATCCCGGAGCTGAAAAACTGCCGCGCTCTGGTGGTGGACGACGATTTCAACACCTGCGACAGCGTATCCTGTATGCTCCAGCAGATCGGCCTGCGGGCGGAGTGGACCCTCTCGGGGAAGGAGGCCGTTCTCCGCACCCGTCAGGCGGTGATGCGCAACGACAACTACAGCGTCTATGTCATCGACTGGCTGCTGCCGGACATGAACGGCATTGAGGTCGCCCGGCGGATCCGGAAGGAGACGGGGGAGGATGTGCCCATCATCGTTCTGACGGCCTACGACTGGTCGGATATTGAGGAGGAGGCCTTGGAGGCCGGAGTCACGGCCTTTTGCAGCAAACCCCTGTTCGTGTCCGAGCTGCGCAGCTGCCTGCGTTCCCTGGTCCATGTGGAGAGCGAGCGAAGCGAAGCGCAGCTGGCCCAGACGCCCCTCCGCACCGGACGGATCCTCCTGGCTGAGGACAACGAGCTCAATCAGGAGATCGCCCAGGCTATCCTGGAGGAGGCCGGCTTCTCGGTGGAATTGGCATGGAACGGCCAGGTCGCCGTGGATATGCTGCGCCAGTCCCAGCCGGGCTACTACCGCCTGATCCTGATGGATGTCCAGATGCCCGTAATGAACGGCTACGAGGCCACCCGGGCCATCCGAAAGCTGGAGGACCGCTGTCTGGCCTCCATCCCCATTCTGGCTATGACGGCAAACGCCTTCGAGGAGGATAAGCACGAGGCCCTTCAGAGCGGGATGAACGGCCATATCGCCAAGCCCATTGACATTCAAAAGCTGTTTGAGACCTTGGACCGCGTGCTGGCCTGAGCAGCAGAAAAAGCGGCCCCGGACTGCGTTCGAGACAAACGCGGTCCGGGGCCGTTTCTTTTCCGCACGCGGGCGGGGATTGACTCAGAGGTTCCCGGCGTCCGGGGCGCTCTGCCGTCAGGTGATGGAAACCACCTGGTAGCCGGCCTCCTCCACGGCGGCCTTCAGGGCCGCGTCGTCGGCATCGCCGGTGACCGAGGCGGTCTTGCTGTCCAGATCCACCTGGGCGGCGACGCCGGGCAGGGCGTTGAGGGCCTTGGTCACATGGGCCACGCAGTGCTGGCACATCATGCCCTCAATGACGATCTTCTTCTCCATTTTCTGCACATCCTTTTCTGTTTTTTTAGGGGGAACCGGGAGTTGGGCCTGCGCCTGCCCCCGCCGGGGCTGGAAGAGCTTGAGGCGCAGGGCATTGGACACCACGCACACCGAGCTGAGGCTCATGGCGGCGGCGGCGAACATGGGGTTGAGCTGGAGATGGAGCAGGGGGTACCACACACCGGCGGCCAGGGGAATGCCGATGATATTGTAAATAAACGCCCAGAACAGGTTCTGTTTGATGTTGCGGATGACCGCCTTGGAGAGGGACACGGCTGCCACCGCGTCCAGCAGATCGCTCTTCATCAGCACGATATCGGCTGATTCGATGGCCACGTCGGTGCCCGCGCCGATGGCCAGGCCCACATCGGCCCGGGCCAGGGCGGGGGCGTCGTTGATGCCGTCCCCCACCATAGCCACCCGCCTCCCCCCCGCCTGGAGGGCGGCCACGTGGCGCTCCTTGTCCTGGGGCAGGACCTCGGCCAGCACCTGCGTGACCCCCAGTTCCCTGCCGATGGCCTCCGCCGTGCGGCGGTTGTCCCCGGTGAGCATCACCACGTCGATGCCCAGCTCCCGGAACCCGGCCACGGCGGCGGCGCTGGTGGGCTTGGGGGTGTCAGCCACAGCGATAACACCCAGCAATTTTTTCTCTGTTTCGTTCCCAAAGTAGAGGGGGGTCTTGCCCTGGGCGGCCCATTCGTCCGCTTTCGCGGCCAGAGGACCGGGGGCGATGCCCGCCTCCTCCAGCATGGCCCGGTTGCCGCCGAGGAAGGCCGTTCCGCCATAGGCCGCCCGGACGCCCCGGCCGTGGATCGCTGTAAACCCGTCTACCGGGGGAACCGGAAGACAGCGCCGGCCAGCCTCTTCCACGACAGCGGCGGCCAAGGGGTGCTCAGAGGGCCCCTCCAGCGCGGCGGCGGCCGTCAGCAGCCCCACCTCATCGGCGCCCGGACCGGGTAAAAGGTCCGTCACCACCGGCCTGCCCTGGGTGAGGGTGCCCGTCTTGTCCAGCACCACAGTCTGGACCGTGTGCAGGGTCTCCAGGGCCTCGGCGGATTTGATCAGGATGCCGTTTTCCGCCCCCTTGCCGGTGCCCACCATAATGGCCACCGGCGTGGCCAGCCCCAGCGCGCAGGGGCAGGAGATGACCAGCACCGCCACCCCCGCTGTAAGCGCCCGCTCGATGGACCGGGTAGCAATCAGCCAGATTACCGCCGTGGCGACGGCAATGCAGATGACGGTGGGGACGAACACCCCGGCCACCCGGTCGGCCAGCTTGGCGATGGGGGCCTTGGAGGAGGCCGCCTCATCCACCAGACGGATCATCTGGGCCAGGGTGGTATCCTCGCCCACCCGCAGAGCCTGAAAGGTGAAGGCGCCCGACTTGTTGATGGAGGCGGCCGCCACCTTATCGCCGGGGCCCTTCTCCACCGGCAGGCTCTCGCCGGTGAGGGCGGACTCATCTACCGAGGACATGCCCTCCACCACCTGGCCGTCCACCGGGATGCGCCCGCCGGGGCGGACCACCACCAGATCGCCCACCGCCACGTCCTCCACCGGCAGCTCCACCTCGACCCCGTCCCGCAGCACGCAGGCGGTCTTGGGGGCCAAATCCATCAGGCGGGTGATGGCCTCGCTGGTCTTCCCCTTGGAGCGGGTCTCCAAAAACTTGCCCAGCGTGATGAGGGTGAGGATCATGCCTGCCGATTCAAAATATAGGTCCATGGACCACTTCTCCACCCGGGCCATGTCCCCGTGGCCCAGGCCGTAGGCAATCTGGAAGATGGCGGCCACGCCATAGACCACCGCCGCCGCCGAGCCCAAGGCGATCAGAGCGTCCATATTGGGCGCCCGCCGGGCCAGCGTCTGGAAGCCCACCTTGTAATACTTATCGTTGATATACATGATAGGTAATACAAGCAGGAATTGCACGAGCGCGAAAGCCAGGGCGTTGCGGGGATCGTGGAAAAAGTGCGGAATGGGCCAGCCCATCATATGGCCCATGGCCAGATAGAACAGGGGGATCAGAAAGCACAGCGAGAGGAGGAAGCGGCATTTCATGTGTTTGAGCTCACCGTCCATGCCGGGCGCTCCCGCCGGAGCGGCGGCCTTGGCCGGGGCGGCGGGGAGGGACGCCCCGTAGCCCCCCTGCTCCACTGCGGCGATGATGGCGGCGCTGCCGGTCCGGCTCTCGTCGTACTCCACCAGCATGGAGCCGCCCAGCAAGTTGACGCTGACTGCGCGGACGCCCTCCACCTTGCCCACCGCCTTTTCCACATGGGCCGAGCAGGCCGAGCAGGTCATACCGGTGACATTGAATTTTTGTTTCATAAGGGGTTCCCCTCTTTTCTTTGCTGCGGAAATTTTGAAACGGGTGTCCACACCCGCCGGGGCTGGCGGGGTTCCGCCACAAGGGTACGGGCCTCCCGGCCGGGGCCCTATTTCTTCCTGAAGAAATGGGGGAAAGTGGAACCCCCACCCCGCCGGAGTCAAGTTAGAACCTGTATTCATAACCGGGGAACGCCGGATTGCCGAGAGATTTTACCCCAAGGGTATGTGATATCCGTAAGGCGGCAAAGCCGCCAACGGCTATCCGATGCCGTCCTGCAAGGCAAAAAATCGTAGGAATACTTGGTGTATTGCAAGATTTTTTAACGCCGCAGGGCGGAAAAGTACCTGGCAAGACGGTGTTCAACGGTTGTGAATACAGGTTCTTATTTTAGTATGCGATCCAGTGCGGCCACAAATTCATTGATTTTGGACGCCCGGTCCTCCTCGCTGGCGGCGCACTGCACACAGTGCTTGAGGTGCGCGGCTAAGATTTCCCGGTTGGCCCGGTTCAAAATGGCCTCCGTGGCCATCAGCTGCTGAGAGATGTCGATACAGTAGCGGTTTTCCTCCACCATTTTGAGAATGCCGTCCAGCTGGCCCCGGGCGGTCTTCAGCAGGCGGTTGATGGTCTGTTTGTCAGCCATCATTGCAGGTCCCTCCCCTCGATCACCCCCCTGGGGGGGAGTGTCTATATCATACCATATCCATAGGGAAACGTCAAGAGCTCTCATTCAAAAACTGGGGCTGAACAGCGCGGGAGGAGGCGGACCAGGGGGGCCGCCTCCTCTCTTTCAATCATATTTGGTACTATCTGTTCCATTTAATCCGCTCTGTATACGCACCGGCCGTCCACATAGGTGCGCAGCACCTGAATGTCCAGCAGCTGCTCGGGCGGGCAGTCCAGGGGATTGCGGTCCAGGACGATGAAGTCGGCCAGCCGGCCGGGCCGGATCCGCCCCTTGTCCCCCTCCTCCCCGGCGGCATAGGCGCTGCCGGTGGTATAAGCCGCCAGGGCCTGCATGGGGGTGAGGGCCTGCGCAGGCAGGAAGGGCCCCCGGCCGCTGAGATCCCGGCGGGTCACGGCGCAGTAGATCCCCTCCATCGGCCGGAAGTGCTCCACAGGGCAGTCGGTCCCGAAGGCCAGCGGGATTCCCAGCCGGGCCATCTCCCCCCATGCGTAGGAGGTGGCCAGCCTCTCCGGGCCCAGCCGGGCGGGGGCGATGTGCATATCGCCGCTGATGAAGACGGGCTGCACCAGGGCAGTCACGCCCAGAGCCTTCATCCGGCGCAGCTGCTCCGGGCTCATCACCTGACAGTGGACCAGGCCGTGGCGGGGGGACAGCCAGGGGGCGGTCTCTCTGGCCCGCTGGATGGCAGTGAGGGCGGCCTCCGCCCCGCCGTCCCCGATAGCGTGGATGGCCACGGGCAGATTGTGCAGGTGGGCCGTCCGGACCAGACCGTCCAGAACCCCCTGGTCCGGGTAGAGGGGCAGGCCCCGCTCCCCGGGGGCATCGGCATAGGGGGCCTGCAAATAGGCGGTCCGGGCCCCCAGGGAACCGTCCGCCAGAATTTTAACGGCCGAAATGCGGAAGCGCCTGCTCCCCCCGAACGCGCCGCCGCCCCGGGCAAAGAATTCGTCCAGAGTCTCCGGCTCCGTCAGCAGGGCCTGCTCCCCCATGCGCAACTTCAGCTGCCCGCCCTCCGCCAGTCCCCGCAGGCGATCCATCAGGGCGTAGGGCCGGCCGGCCGGCGCATATTTGAAGTCGTCGCTCTGCACACTGGTCAGCCCTTGGGCCAGCAGCTCGTCCTGGAGCTGGAGAAGCTGCTCCATCAAGGTGTCCAGACCGGCCGAGGGCAGCCCTGCCTTGATGTCGTCCAGCACATTCTCCCGTAAAATGCCGTTGGGCGCGCCGTCCCCGTCCCGGCCGGCAAAGGGTCCCAGCGCCTCCACGGTCTCCCGGGTCAGGTGCAGCAGCTCCATGGCCCGGGCGTTGACCACCCCCACATGGCAGCAGGACCGCAGAATCAAAATCGGGGTCCCCGTGCTCACCCTGTCCAGATCGCGGCAGGTGGGGAAGCGCCGCTCCCCGTGAAACCGCTCCTGGTCCCATCCCTCGCCGATGAGCCACCGGCCCGGCGGGAGGCGCTCCAGTCCGCCCCGCAGCCTGTCCAGCACCCCGGCCAGGCTGTCCGCGCCGGACAGGTCCACCGCCAGCTGCCGCTTGACCAGGTGGATCAGGTGCATATGGGAGTCGTGGAAGCCCGGCATCAGGAACCGTCCCTCCAGATCCACCGTCTCCAGCGCCCCCCCGGCGTACTGCCGGGCAAAGGCCTCCGCGTTGGCGCTGTCCCCCACGTAGGCGAAGTATGGTCCGCTGGCCACGGCGGCCTCCGCCAGCGGCCGGGCGGGGTCCATAGTGGCCACCACGCCGTTTTTCAGCAAAAGCATACCGCCCGCTCCCTTCCTGATTTAGAGTGTGAAGGGGTCGGCGGAGAAGTGCTCGTCCAGCCCCCGCAGGAACTCGGCCAGCAGCTCCACGGTCTGCTCCACGTCGTTCAGGGAGCCCACCTCGCTGGGAGAATGCATATAGCGCAGGGGGAGGGAGAGCACGGTGGCCGGGACGCTCTGCCAGGCCTTGATGGCGGTGTCGGCGTCAGTCCCGGTCACGCCGGAGGCCACCTCGTACTGGACCGGCAGCTCCAGCCGCCGGGCGGCGTCCTCCAGGGCGCGGTTGATGGGCTCGCTGCACAGGGAACTGCGGCAGATCACCGGCCCCTGGTTCAGGCCGATCTTCCCGAAGCGCTGGGGCAGGGAGCCGGAGAAGTCCGAGGTGTGGATCACATCCACCGCCACGCACAGGGAGGGGTGCAGGCGGCTGGCGGCGGCGTAGGCCCCCCGCTGGGTGGTCTCCTCCCCCACAGTGGCGGCGGCGCAGACCCCCACCCGGGCCCCCAGCTCCCGGGCCCGCAGCAGGGCGTGGAGCACCGTATAGGCCCCCAGCCGGTTGTCCAGGCCCCGCCCGGCGATGCAGCCGTTCTCCAGCTCGTCCACGCCGCAGGCGTAGGTGACGAAATCTCCGGGGGACACCAGGCGCAGGGCGTCCTCCCGGCTGGAAAAGCCACAGTCCACATAGAGATCGGTGATCTCCACGCCGGTTTTGACCTCGCCCTTGTCCAGCAGCAGGCCCATCACCCCGTTGACCGGCCGCTTCCCCTGGACGATCACCCGCTGGCCCTGGGCCAGGGCCAGCCGGACGCCCCCCGCCTTCCCCAGGTGGAGGTAGCCCTCATCGG
>CANSQX010000095.1 GCA_947649225.1 uncultured Flavonifractor sp. | reverse complement strand
ACGGCTCCATGCGGGAGCTGCTGGGCGGCAAGGGCGCCAACCTGGCCGAGATGACCCGTCTGGGGATGCCCGTGCCCCAGGGCTTCACCGTGTCCACCGAGGCCTGCACCCAGTACTACAACGACGGCCGCCAGATCAATGGGGACATTCAGGCCCAGATCTATGAGGGGCTGGCCAAGATGGAGGAGATCTGCGGCAAGAAGTTTGCCGATCCCGAGAACCCCCTGCTGGTCTCCGTCCGCTCGGGCGCCCGGGCCTCCATGCCCGGCATGATGGACACCATTCTGAACCTGGGCCTGAACGACACCGTGGTGGAGGGGCTGGCGAAATTCACCAGCAACCCCCGCTTCGCCTACGACTCCTACCGCCGGTTCATCCAGATGTTCTCCGACGTGGTGATGGAGCTGTCCAAAAAGCGCTTTGAGGAGATCATCGACGCCCTGAAGGAGAAGAAGGGCGTCAAGCTGGACGTGGAGCTGGACACCGAGGATATGAAGGAGCTGGTCCGCCTCTTCAAGGACTTCTACAAGGCCGAAAAGGGCGAGGACTTCCCCCAGGATCCCAAGGTGCAGCTGATGGAGGCCGTGAAGGCGGTCTTCCGCTCCTGGGACAACCCCCGCGCCAACGTGTACCGCCGCATGAACGAGATCCCCTACGACTGGGGCACCGCCGTCAACGTGCAGTCCATGGTGTTTGGCAACTCCGGCGACAATTCCGGCACCGGCGTGGCCTTCACCCGCAACCCCGCCACCGGCGAGAAGGCCCTCTTCGGTGAGTACCTCATCAACGCCCAGGGCGAGGACGTGGTGGCCGGCGTGCGCACCCCCTCCCCCATCTCCAAGCTCCACGAGGAGATGCCCGCGGTGTACGAGCAGTTTGCCGACATCGCCAACCGGCTGGAGCAGCACTACAAGGACATGCAGGACATGGAGTTCACCATTGAGAACGGCAAGCTCTACATGCTCCAGACCCGCAACGGCAAGCGCACCGCCGCCGCCGCCCTGAAGGTGGCCGTGGACCTGGTGGACGAGGGCATGATCGATGAGAAGGAGGCCGTGCTCCGGGTGGAGCCCAAGCAGCTGGACTCCCTGCTCCACCCCCAGTTCGACGCCGACGCCCTCAAGAAGGCCGCAGTGGTGGGCAAGGGCCTGGCCGCCTCTCCCGGCGCGGCCTGCGGCCGGGTGGTCTTCACTGCTGAGGAGGCCAAGGAGTGGCACGAGCGGGGCGAGAAGGTGATCCTGGTCCGGCTGGAGACCTCCCCCGAGGACATCGAGGGCATGCAGGTGGCCCAGGGCATCCTCACCGTCCGGGGCGGCATGACCTCCCACGCCGCCGTGGTGGCCCGGGGCATGGGCACCTGCTGCGTGTCCGGCTGCGGCGAGATCGCCGTGGACTATGAGAAGAAGTGCTTCACCCTGGCCGGGAAGACCTATGCCGAGGGCGACTGGATCGCCATCGACGGCTCCACCGGCAACATCTACGGCGAGGCTGTGGCCACTGTGCCCGCCGACCCCTCCTCCGGCCCCTTCGGCCGCTTCATGGGCTGGGCCGACCAGTACCGCCAGCTCAAGGTCTACACCAACGCCGACAACCCCCGGGACGCCAGGCAGGGCTTCGACTTCGGAGCTCAGGGCATCGGTCTGTGCCGCACCGAGCACATGTTCTTCGAGGGTGAGCGTATCAAGGCCATCCGCGAGATGATCGTGGCCGGCAACGTGGACGACCGCAAGAAGGCCCTGGCCAAGATCATGCCCTACCAGCAGGGCGACTTTGAGGGCATTTACGAGGCCATGGAGGGCCAGCCCGTGGTCATCCGCTTCCTGGATCCCCCCCTCCACGAGTTCCTGCCCACCAAGGAGGAGGACATCAAGGAGATCGCCGGAGAGATGGGCATCACCGTGGAGAAGCTCCACGCGGTCATCGACTCTCTGCACGAGTTCAACCCCATGATGGGCCACCGGGGCTGCCGCCTGGCCGTCTCCTACCCGGAGATCGCGGAGATGCAGACCACTGCCGTCATCAACGCCGCCATCAACGTCCAGAAGAAGCACCCCGGCTGGACCATGGTGCCTGAGATCATGATCCCCCTGGTGGGCGAGGTCAAGGAGCTCAAGTTCGTCAAGGACGTGGTGGTCGCCACCGCCGATCGGATCATCGCCGCCTCCGGCCTGTCCATGAAGTATGAGGTGGGCACCATGATCGAGATCCCCCGCGCCGCCCTCACCGCTGACGAGATCGCCAAGGAGGCCGAGTTCTTCTCCTTCGGCACCAACGATCTGACCCAGATGACCTTCGGCTTCTCCCGCGACGACGCTGGGAAGTTCCTCAGCTACTACTACGACACCAAGATCTACGAGTCCGACCCCTTCGCCCACCTGGACCAGAACGGTGTGGGCAAGCTGGTGGAGATGGCTGCCAAGCTGGGCAAGGCCACCCGCCCCGAGATCCATCTGGGCATCTGCGGCGAGCACGGCGGCGACCCCACCAGCGTGGAGTTCTGCCACAAGGTGGGCCTGAACTACGTCTCCTGCTCCCCCTTCCGCGTGCCCATCGCCCGCCTGGCCGCCGCCCAGGCCGCCATCAAGCATCCCCGCTGATTGAGGCGCTTGTTGTCGTAGGGCAATGTGATTTAGCCTGTGCAGGGCAATAAACACCAGCCTACGCCATAGAAAAAAGTGACCTGCCATCCTTTGGATGGGGGTCACTTTTTTGTCCTTCGGACTATCCTTTCCTTGCCTAACACAAGGATTTGGGAATATTTTACACTATATCACCATGGAGTAGGGGCGTCCGGCCCAAGGACCGGGAGAATAAAAGATCTTGCCCCTTACAAAATCAATCACATGGCCCTACGACATGGTGATATTCCCGGATCGGATTTTTGGGGAAAGGGCAACAGGCGTGAAACCCTTGCTATCAGGGGCTTTGTGCTATGTTGATACTCCCAAAAATCTAAGTCCCAGTCCCCAAAAGTAGGCTAACTTCGTTTTTGGGAGATGTTTTTGGGGAATTGGCAGAGTGTTCCCACAAGGGGAGGACTATCAACGTGAGGAAGAAGAACTTCAAGGGCCGATGTGAGAAGCGAGTGCTGGGCAAGTGCTCTGAGGTGTGCCGGACATATGATGCTATCCAAGTATGCCTATGCTGACCTGCTGCAAGCATCGGACGAGAGCAAGGGAATCAAGTGAAATGTCCCGCTGGACGGATTGGAGGCCGGAGTATAATTCTGCTATCTGTGATCCTGATGCTCCTGTACGGCTTATGGCACCCTCTGACCGCTACAGAGTCTATGCGCCCAATCAGATGCCCTTGGGGATTTGCAGTACGCTCTGTCTGGCATTGATGCGGTCGCTGCAGAAGAAGGAGACGAGGCTGGCGGTAGAGCAACAGAACCGGAATTACTGAGCAGTCATACAGCAGGAGGATAGCGGTATCATGGGTGGCTCCGGCAGCTTCACCATCATCGGGGCCTCCGGCATCGGGAAGCGTTCGGCCATCAGCAGAGCAATCACGTTGATTACCGAGAATCGAATCATTGAGGCAGACTGTCCCTATACGAAGCTCATCAACAACAGCGGTATTTCAATCTGTATGGTGGGTACTCCGGAGAGTGCCGTATTCTTTGAACAGGCGATGCAGCTTGCCCGGAGGTCGTTGGGCCTAGGTATGACGTGATGGAGTACGGGGGAGGACTTCAAGACATTCTGTGAAGTTCTCCCCCGTACTCCTACCGGTATGTGAGCCGGTGGACAGAGATCACCGATGTAGTCATGATGTGGCGCTATGAACTCGTTTCTGGAAATATTTCGGTGGTGGTATCCTTGAACCACGATGCACAGGAGATCGCCATCCTCAATGGCAGGGGGGTTCTAAGCCTGGAATTGCTGAACGAAGCCTACCAGCAGAGGCTGTCTATATTACATGGGGCCATTCAGCCGAAGCAGAAATACCAGACCACAAAGCCCAAAAGAAAGATGGTCGTTACCAATCGCAAGCTACCTGGAATCCGTATTTGATGCTCCAATGGGTTTTGACAAGGATATTCCTGTGCGTTCTATCCTGTATGATGGCTTGAGCCGGACGAAGGAAACGGGCTTATGAGAAACAAAATTCAAAATCTCCTCTCTCACGATTGCCCGATTGAGAAGTACTGTTTCTGAAGATTGCTATAGCCTGTGGCCAGCCGCCCTTTTCCAGGTACACGCGGAGAAGGGCGGCCGGCTCGATGACTCCTAAATATAGATGATACCAATCACGACTGGCTCCGGTAATATCCGGGGCCAGTTGTGATTTGTACGATATGCACAGTTTTTTGCTTCTGTTCACTGCAAATATGACGGAATTATGTATAATTGAAATCGCGCTATGAGAACTATGAATCACCAGATACAAAGCGGCATGGTATCATTAGGGCGGAAAGACTGCCGGCAATTACGCCTTCTGGAGGGATGAAAATGGACCATAAATACGGCAGGTGGCCTGAGGACGTCTGGAGCTCTCACAGCGCCGGTTGGCGGCAGGCGGGTAAAATCACAGCCGGCATTGATGTGGGAACTACCAGCACACAGGCCGCAGTTCTGTGCGGCGGAGCTCTGTACGGCTATGCCAATCTTCACACCGGCGCGGATTTCGGCGCTGCCGCCGGCCGGGCCCTGGACCTGGCGCTGGGGGACTCCGGCATGACGCGGGCCGATCTCGCCGCCGTCTGCGGGACCGGCTTTGGGAAGCGGAACATCGCCTGCGCGGACAGCACGATGGACGAAGTCCACTGCCACGCCAGGGGTGCCCGGTTCCTGTTCGGGGCGGGGGTGAGGACTGTGGCCGATCTGGGGGGGCAGACGGTCAAGGCGATCCGCCTCTACGATTGGAACCGGGTGCGGGATTTCATGATCAACGACAAGTGCGCCACCGGCGAGGGGCGCAGCCTGGAGGTTTTGTGCGATCTGCTGCACATCAGCATCACGGAGATCGGGCCGAAATCGCTGGAGGCGGAGCGGGACCCGGAGCCCGTCAGCACCACCTGCTGGGCCTACGCCAACGCAGAGACACTGGGACTGTTTGGCCGGCCGGAGTTCAAGGCCGAGCCCCTTACCGAGGCGGAAATCTACGCCTCCCACCTGTTCGCCTACGCCTGGAGGATTTTGGGCGTTATCGGCAGGCTCTCACCGCTGGACGCAGGCGAAATACAGATCGACGGCGGGCTGGCGTTCACCGGCGGCCTGGCGAAAAATCCCGGCATCACAAGGCGCATTGAGCGGGAGCTGGGGGTAACCGCCCTCACCAGCCGCTGGGACCCCATGCTCGCAGGGGCCATTGGGGCCGCCCTTCTGGCGGCGGAACAGGAGGCTGGCGAATGAATTTCAGACAGATGGCGGCGGACCGCCACACCTACGCAGCGGACTGGAAAGCCCGCACAGGCGGTAAGGTCGCCGACTATTTTGAGCCCTATTTTCCCGAGGAGATCGCCTATGCGGCGGGAATTCTCCCGGTCCGCGTGCTGGCAGAGCACGAGCCGGATGTGATCAGCGACAAATGGATCTACGGGGCCTGTTTCCCGGCCCGGGACATGATCAACCAGTTTCTCCGGGGCAGGATGGATTACATGGACGGCCTGGTCAACGTGGAGGGGTGCCAGTGGATCTTCAACGCCTACGAGGTCATCACAAACAATAAGCCGGCGTTGTTCCGGCACTACCTCTTCCTGCCCGATTACACCGATTCCACAACATCCAAGGATGTCCTGCGCTCGGAGCTGGCGGTTTTTCGGGAAAGGCTGGAGGCGTGGACCGGCCGGGACATTACCGATGAAAAACTGGATCACGCCATCGCGGTTTACAACGAAAACCGCCTGTTGCTGCGCCGTATCTGCGAGCTGCGCCGGGCCGACCGGCCTGTGCTCACCGGCTCCGAGTATATGGACATGCTCCTGGCCAACCAGGTCATGGACAAGGCGGAGATGAACGGGCTGTTGGAGCAGTTCCTTCGGGAACTGGAGGGGCGCCAGCCGGGCCGGGACACCATCCGCCTGATGCTCATCGGCAGCGAGACCTGGAACAGCGATCTGGAGCGGCTGGTGGAGTCCCTGGGGGGCAATGTGGTGGTTGACGAGCTGGACAATGGGACATCCTATTTCTGGAATCCAGTCTATCCCCAAAAGGACCGCCTGATGGCCCTCGCCCTCCGCTATCTGGGCCGGCCCCACAACCCGGTGAAGGACAACAACTGGCGCCGCCGCCCGGAACATATCTTTGAGCTGGCGGAGGACTACCATGTGGACGGCGCCATCATCAGCAAGCAGATCTACTGTCACCTGCACGGGACGGATAACTACGCGGTCTGGAGGCTTCTGCGGGAGCGGCACATCCCCTTCCACTACATGGAGCGGGATATGTCGGTGCCGGAAGAGGAGACGGCGTTGCGGCTGGAGGCCTTTCTGAACCAGGTCCGGGCCGGCGCCACCCGGCTGGCGGGCTGGCACCGTAAGGCCGTACTATGAGGAGGTGAAGCGGCAATGAAAGGACAGCGTTGGGAGACCCGGCCGCTGGACTGCTGGCAGCTGGCAAAGGAGCTGCGGCGGAGCTACGACAATTCGCTGGCCGACTCGTCCATTGTCCTGGGCAACGGGACGACAAACTTCTATGTGGACTGGCAGGTGGCCTTTCCCGCGATTGTTGTGGCGGAGGACAACCCCATCGGCGCGATGATGGCCCAGCAGAATGAGGCTTTTGCCCGGAAAGCCCGGCTGGCCAGCGAGGTGCGGGGCTGGGGCCGGGAGATCTGCGGCTACCACAACAACTGCTGGGGCGCCCAGTTTTTGGGGCGCACCGCAGACGGCAAGCCCTTTCCGGAGCGGCAGTTCACAGTTCCCTTCCCCTGTGTGTGCGACTCCCACATCAAGCGGGGCCAGCAGTGCCGGGACTATAAGCCCATCGCACGGTGGACCAACGATTTCACCATGTACATCGGGGAGCGGGACGAGAAGCGCGAGGAGGCCATGCTGGACCACCGGAATTTCAACACCCTCAAGCAGCTCAACGAGATAGAGAGCGTCTTTGGCCAGAGGCTGGATGACGGGAAGCTCTTTGAGCTGGCGCGGAACTGCCGGCTGCTGAAACAGTACATGACCAACGTCTCCTATTTTATGACCTTTACGCCGTCCCCGCTGTCGGTCAAGGATCTCTACTCCTTCTTCCAGTTGGGCGGCCTGGCGAAAATCGGGCCGGAAAAGGCGGTCCACTTCTGGAAAACCCTGCGGGACGAGGTGGAGTGGCGGGTCCAGAACCAGATCGCCGCCGTGGGCAGCGAGCGGTTCCGCTGGATCGAGGCCCATCCCCCCTCCTGGCACTTTTTGAAATACTACCGCTACATGGAGAAATACGGCGCAGTCTGCCTGGGCTCCCAGTATACCCACTTCTCCCAGTCCCAGCTTGAGCGCAAGCCGGACGGGAGCATAGGGGAGCGCAGCTATCCGGTCTATGACCCGGATATGGAGCTGACCACCCGGGAGGATGCAGTGCGGTTCATGACGGGCCCCGACGCACGGGCCCCCCACCATTTCAAGATTGACGAGTACCTGCGGCCCTATGCCCTCAACGAGTTCGCCGACGTTTTCCACGCCGACGGCGCCATGTTTGGCCTGTGGCGCAGCGGCGTCGGCTGTGCCGTCACCCGGAAGGAGCAGGCCATGCGCCTGCGGCAGGCGGGCTACAGCGTCATGTGCTATGAGGGCAGCCAGCCCGGCGATCGGGTGGACCTGGACGAAAAGCGTTTGATTGACCAGCTGGACACCTGGATGGAAAGCCTGGGCCTGGAAAAGCTGGAGGATGTGTGAGAGGAGGTGAAGGCGTGATTCTGGCAGGCATTGACATGGGAATTGAGGCCACAAAAGCCGTTGTCCTGCGGGACGGCGCCATCATTGGCCGCGCAAAGGCGTCTACGGGCGGAACCGACCGCCCCATCCAGGCCCGGCAGACCTATGACGCCGCGCTGGCTGCGGCGGGGATTGCCGCCATAGAGGTGGAGGCGGTCTCCGCAACCGGAATAGGGAAGTATGATGTGCCCTTTGCCGGCCGCCGGGTCACCGAGGTCATTGCGGCGGCCCATGGAGCCGGGCACCTGTGCCCGGGCGCCACTGCGGTGATGAGCGTAGGGGCCGGAGAGACCCTGATTGCGGCGCTGGGAGCGGACCGGCTGATTGACGAATATGCGCTGAGTCAGAAGTGCATAGCCGGGGTGGGACTCTTCCTCCGCACCATGGCGGATCGGCTGGGCATCCCTCTGGATCTATTCGGAGACGGCGAAGCGGCGTGCGTTCCTACGGCCGTCAGCGACGGCTGCATGGTATTTGCAGAGCTGGACGCCTTGAGTATGCTGAACCGCGGCGCGGAGCCGCAGACGGTCGCGGCGGCATGTATCCGGGCAGCGGCCGTCCGCGCAGCCAACACCGGCTTTGATCTTACCGTTCCCAACGATACGCGCACCGTCCTGATCGGCGGAACAGCAAAAAACCGCGCCTTTGTCCGGGCGCTGGAGGCGGCGATGGGCATCGCCTTTATCATCCCTGCCGGGGCGGAATATGCCGGCGCCGTCGGCGCGGCCATCAGCGGCGCCAAGGGGCTCCGGAAATAACCGGTATGCACCGCAGCCGCCCAGCCGGGAGCGTCTGGGCGGGACCTAACGGTAGGATTCGCCTGTTTGGGTGTGCAGGTAATCCAGGAACGCGATCGCTGCGGGATTCTGATGGTTGGGGTTCCAGTACACATTATAGGGCTCAACGGTCTCAATGTCGTTGAGGTAGTGATGGACCAGATTCTGATTGTCAAGCAGAACGCTGAAGTCGTGCAGAAACGTGACGCCGCGGTTGAGCTCAACCCATAGAGCGACGGACATGATGTCAGGCACCGTGATGACCTTCGGTTGAAAACCAGCCTTCGCGCACCGGTCGATCAGCCGTTTATAGGCCGTGGAGATCTCATCCACCGGCGTGATAAAGGTATCGCCCTGGAAGTCCCGGATGGAGAGGCCGCCTTCCGGCGCGCCGGACAGCGGATGGTGCTTCGACATGACCAGCGCAAGGGAGCAATTACAGATCTTCATGGATGAGAGCATCGGGAAGGGCTGATCCAGACGCATACCAAAGCCCAGGTCAATATGATTTTTGCTCAGCGACTGCCACATATCGTTCAGTGAGTTGGGCGCAGAAATTGAGATGCGGAGCTGTGGATGCTGGTTCATATACCGGGTCAGGAGGGTGTACACGTGGACAAGGGTGGTCGCCGTGATGATGCCGATGCGCAGATCGCCGGAACGCCCGCTGTCTATGATCTGCGCCTGCTTCAGGACGAGCTCGTACTCGTTGCCGATACTCTTCAGGCCGTTCTTCATATAGGCGCCGACGGGCGTCAGAGAGACCCCGTGGGAATTCCGGATGAAAAGCGCCATCCCGATCTCTTCCTCAAGGGCCATAATGTGGCGGCTCAGCATGGATTGAGAGATGTAAAGCCTTTGAGATGCTTTGGTGTAGTTGAGGGTGTCTGCCAGAGCGAGAAAGTACTTGATTTTTTCAAAATCCATGTCGTTGTTCCTCCGCACAGAATCCGCATACCCTAAAATCCTTTTTCTAATATACAGATTTTCCACGGAGATTCAACCAGTTCCCCCTTTTCCTGCACCGGAACGGAAGCATGCCGCTTCCAAGCGTGTCACAATTTTAAAGGAGGATCGAAAAAATGAAACACACTGCTATTGGCTTATTTCTTGCCGCCGCCATGCTGCTCTCCTTGGCCGCCTGCTCTGGCGGCACACCGGCCCCCGCGCCCGATGCCGGCTCCAGCGCCGCCACTCCGGCGCCCGCCGGCGGTACAGACGCCCCGGCGGGCCAGTTCGATATCGGCGCGGTCGACACCTCCGATTGGATTCAGCTGGACCTCTCCTATGCCACCTACCTGCCGGCCGAAAATCCCAATGTCAACCTGTGCTTTACCAGCTACCAGCAGAAGCTGGACGAGCTGATGCCCGGTTGGGTCACCCTCACGATCTATCCCTCCGGTACGCTGTTGTCCCAGGCGGATATTCTGGAGGGCGTAAAATCCGGCGTGGCGGATCTTGGCATGGTGGACGTCTCCTCAGTGAAGGAGCTCCTGCCGGTGACTGCCATGTGGTCCTGCCCGTCCACCCACGTGGGCAGCACAGCCAGTGCGTCCGCGGCCCTTCAGGAGTGGTACGAAATTCTTCAGCCGGAGGAATATGACGGCGTGGTGGTGCTCCATATGCAGGCCAACGCCTCCGGCCAGCTTTTGACCAACTTCGACTGGGAGGATGTGAGCCAGGTATCGGGCAAGCAGATCCGCGCCACCGCCGCCCTGGCGGACACCGTTACCGCCTTGGGGGCGACACCGGTCTCCATCGACACCAGCGAGCTCTACGAGGCATCCCGCAGCGGCCTGATCGACGGCGCGTACTATACGATTACCGCGGCCTACCTCCAGGGCGCGCACGAGTTTTTAAAATACGGCACCTTTATGGATATGGGGGCCACCGCCTATGCCTACG
>CANSQX010000094.1 GCA_947649225.1 uncultured Flavonifractor sp. | reverse complement strand
ATCCAGAAGCGCCCATAAATCCCGGTCACGCTCTCCCGGACGGCCACCGCGTTCCCCGTGATGCACCGCGTATCCCCCAGGCACTGCGCAGTGAGCTTCTGGACCATGCCGCTGTCGTCCAGCAGGGCCTGGGCCTCGGCCAGGGGGTCCCGGCCGGTCTGCCGCTTCAGATAGGCCTGGAGCACCCCCACGCCGTACTCGGCAAAGGCGGCCTCGTTGCGCCTGGCGGCGATCAGCCGCCCGTCCTCGTCATAGACGGCCACCTGGTTTACCAGGTCCTCGATGCTCTCCCGGTCCTCCAGCCGCAGGAGGTTGACCCCCGGCTCCAGCACCAGCACGGCACCGGCCTGCGTCTTTTCCACCACCTCCAGGGCCTCGCCGGAGAACCGGGTCAGATACCGCCGCCCGGTCTGCTCCCCGGCCAGCGTATAGGCCGTCTGAATGATGCGGTAGAGGGACACGCCGATAAAATTCCGGGTAATGGGCACCCCGGTCCGGGCCAGGGCCTTGACCGGGATGCCGAACCGCCCGCACAGCCCGGCGGCGATGTCCTCGGGCGTCCGGTTCACCGCGCGGAGTACGTCCTCGTTCCGCTTGAGGTACAGCCCGTTGTCCGCGCAGCCCAGCTCCAGCACGTGGCTGCCGGTGCTCCCCGCCCGGGAGAACACCGTCCCCGTGAACAGCAGGTCCTCCCCCTGGGAAAACCGGACCCTGCTGCCCAGGGGGCAGTCCGCCGCCGGCAGTCCGGCGTCCCCCCGGCCGTCCAGGAGCTCCAGGTCCAGGGAGCGGGCGCACTGCCGGTACTGTCCCGCCCACTGGGCGCTCTTCACCAGCTGGGAGAGGTCGGTCTCCGTCCCGCCGGGCGGCGTTATCAGAAGGGTCAGCGGTTTCATCCAAAACAACTCCTTTTTTCGGGGTTCCACCCCGCAGGGGACGCGCCTGCGCGGCGGGCGCCCCAACGTACTGCCCCCCAACCAGCATAGCTGGCCGGAGTGAATCAAAGGGAAGCACCACCGGCCGCCCGGCCCCCGGGTCCAGGACCGCAGCCCTGGCGTCTCTTTGCTACTTTCTCCACGGGGAGAAAGTAGGCCTCCGCGGCAGCGGTCCCCCTGGGGTTGGAAGCCCCCTACAGCCCCGGCAGGGTCAGCACCTGCCCCGGGAAGATCAGGCTCGGGTTGGCGATCCCGCTGGCCTGGGCCACCTTGGGGTACACGGTGGGATCGCCGTAAAACTGCCTGCAAATGGCCCACAGGGTGTCCCCCTGGCGGACGGTGTAGGTGTTGGGCCGTCCGGGCCCCTCCTCCGCCGGGCGCTCCTGGTTGCCGGTGGCCTGATCCGTCCGGGCGGTCTGGAGGGGCCGAAACCGGCGCAGGGTCAAATCGCAGTACAGATCCCCGGTGCCGTCCTGCTCCCGCCAGGTGACGCTCTCCAGCAGCACCGGCACATTGACCGGCGTACCGGACACCACCAGCCGCAGCACCGTCCCGGCGTCGGACCACTTCTCCAGCCGCTCCAGATAGACAAAGGGGTTGGTCTCCGCCCCGGGGGCCAGAAAGGGGTACGCCCGGGCGGGGAGCAGGCAGCGCAGGGTCTGGCTGAACAGGATGGGCAGGCCGGGCAGGTTCACCTGGCCCACCGTCTGCATCTCCAGGCTCTCCGCCTTCCGGCCGTGCTCGATCTCATAGCCCTCCGGCGTCACCGGAAAAAGGAACTCCTCCCCGGTCTCCGTGTCCTTGAAAATAAACTGTGCCGTCTCCATCGGCTACCCCTCCCGCAGCATCCCGGCCCGGACCAGGGCCCGGGCAAACTCCTGGGCCAGCCGGGCGAGATCGGCCTCCTCCCGCACCGTCACAGGCCCGTTGATGTTGAGAACGGCGCCGCCGGACCCCGCCCTGTCCTGTGCCCTGGCCTGGGCGGCGGTGAGCACCCGCTCGCCCTGGTGGAGCACGGCGGGGAAATCGTCGTAGGGCACCCGGTCCAGCCCCCAGGCGTTTTTTCGCCCTCTCGCCTTCTGCTCCGCGTAGTATTGGGCGGCGGAGGAGGCGGTCACCCCCCGCATCCCGCTCAAATCCACCCCGGCGATGCCCGCCGCCGCGATACCCAGGCTCCGGGCGTTCTGGAGCCGGTAGGCGTTGGTGGCGGCCTCCAGCCCCGCAGTGTTGTCCCGGATGGCCGCCAGGGAGTCCGTCTGGGCGTCCACCATCTCCTGATAGGGCCCGCTGGACTCGTAGACGGCCGTGGCCAGGGCCTGGGCGTCGGTGGAGAGCTGCTCCATCTTCAGCGCGGCCTCCCGGTCCCCGGTGGCCTCGTACCGGGCCGACGCGCCGATAAACTCGGCCCTCATCCCCTGGAGCTTTTGGGCGTCCGCCGTGCCGTACAGGCTGGTGTCCTCCCCCAGCAGCACCGCCGACAGGGCCTCCCGCCTGTACTGCTCCCCCAGGTTCTCCAGATAGGCCCGGTTGCCCCCGATCACTGTGTTCAGGGTCCCCATGGCCTCCCCCAGGGCGCCGCCGTAGGCGTCAATCTCGGCCCGCAGGCCCGCCGAGCGCAGGGTGTTGTACCCCTCGCCCATGGCGTTGTCCATATCCTCCCGGAAGCTGTCCAGGATGCCGGACGCGCCGGCATAGGTGCCGGTCAGTCCGTCCGCCGCGCCGGCGAAGGCCTCGCCCATATAGGCGTAGATGGCCCCCACCGCCCGCTCCACGTCCAGGCCGGAGAGCTGGGCCGCCACCTCGTCCTCGGAAATCCCGAACTCCGCCGCCAGGGCTCCATAGGCGTTAATGCCCAGCTTCGACAGGGATTTCAGCACCCGGCCCTCCATCTGCCCCGCGGCCAGCGCGCTCTCCAGGTAGGAGACCACGGAATTCACGCTGCCCTCGTTCAGGCCCAGGGCGGCGGCGGCCTCCCCCAAAGCGCTGATCCGGCCGGTTGCCTCCCCGGTGGAGAGCCCCAACCCCAGCATACTCCGCGACAGGGACATCACCGTGTCGTAGGAAAAGGGCGGCGTCCGGCCAATCTCAATCAGCTCCGCCTGAAAGGCCCGGGCCGCCCGGGCGTCCCCGTCCAGGAGGGTGCCCAGCGCCCGCAGATCCTGCTCCCGGCCCGCCGCGGAGACCGTGCCGCTCTCCAGGGACGCCTGTAAGGTCTCCTGTCCCTGATCGTACAGTCCGCCGTAGTAGGTCTTAAATGCCTCATCCCGGTCCTTGAACACCTGGGTGCCGCCCTGAATCAGCCCGATGGTGCCGCCCACCGCCGCGCCCACGGCGGTGCCCACCGGCCCCGCCAGGGAGCCCATGGCCGCGCCGGAAATGGCCCCGGACAGGGCGGAGGAGATCACGCCCCCCGCCTCTCCCCCAAAGGCGGAGCCGATAAACGCCTTGGCCGCGTCCTGGGCGGCGGTCCCCGCCATCTGCCCCAGTCCGGCCTTGCCCAAGGCCCCCAGCACATCGGCCTGTCCGCCCCCGCCGCCGCTCTCGCTGTCCATCCGGCGGATTTCTTCCCGAAAGCCCCGCATACTCTGGCTGGTGGAGTTGATCTCCCGCCGGGTGTCCGCGATGCTCCGGGTCAGCCGGTTGTACTTCGCGTTGGCCTGCTCCAGGGCGCTGCTGTTGGCGGCGCTGGCCGTCTCGGCATAGGCCCGTCTGGCCTGGTCCAGCTCCCGCTTGGCCCCGGCCAGCTCCACCTGGAGCTTGCTCTCCATCTTGGCCAGATCCTCCAGCCGGATGCCGTACTGCTCCGACTTGCGCTTCAGGTCCTCCATGGAGCTGGAAAAGCGCTGGGAGGCATTGCGCATATTGTCGGTCTGCCGGGTAAACTGGTCCCGCAGGGCCACGATGATGTTGGCCACAGCCTATCTCTCCTTCCGGAACGCGATCTCCGTCCGCGCCATACCCTCGGTCAGCAGCTTCATGCCCGCCGGCATGTCGTGATACCACTGCGGGGGCCAGCCCTTGACATGAAACAGGTAATAGAGCAGGTTCAGCTCCGGGTCGGCCCCCTCGGTCAGTTTTTTTTCAATTTCCCGCAAAACCTCGGTGCGGTAGCCGGTCAGCATCTCCACCGCCCTGGCCAGGGCGTCCACCTCGCCGGGCAGGAGCAGCCGCCGCACCAGGTCCGCCGGGGTGGTCCCGCCGAACTTCTCCCGGAGGCGGGGGTCCTTCAGGTCCGGGTCCACCACCCCGGCCAGCACGGTCTGCACCCCCAGATCCGGGTCCTCCTTCAAATCCTGGGCCTGCTGGTGGGTCAGGGCCCGCAGGGTAAACGCCACCTCCCCGCCCGCCTGGGCGGAGAGCCGTTCCAGCCGGAACCGCTTGGTGGGCAGGCGCTTCTGGACGCTCTCCAGCTCCGGCCGGAGCAGCAGGTCCACCACGCTGGCCGCCTGTTTTCTGTCCTCTGTCTGCATCGCATTTCATCCTTTCCGGGCAGCGCAAAGCGCCCCGCCCTGTATGGTTGACAAAACAGGGCGGGGCGCTTATAATAGTCAATAGAAGGGCACCGCCGCAAGCGGTTGGTCCTTTACTGTACAGCATAAACCATGTCTATGCTGACCGCTTGGGGACCAGCCGAGCGGTCAGCACGCTTTTATGGAGAGTATGTAGGCCAGAACGGCCAGACACACGCAAATCCGCAGAAATTGCTTTCCCCGGTGCCCCATATCAGCCTCACCTCCCTTCGCAGGGAAGTGACCAACCGCCTCGTAATGCAGCAGCGCCCGCCCCTCTCGGGGCGGTTTCATTCTATCACGCCGCGCCGCAGTTTGTCAAATCCTGCCGTCCCCCCTTTGGGGGGACGGCTTTTTGCTGCTTCCCCACCGGACCCGCTGACGCTGGGCTCCGGCGGGGCCCCCGTTTCTTTGAAATGCTCGGGGCAAATGAATTGCCCCTGCGCCAAGGGTTTGGCTTCGCCAAAACGCTTGTGACGCCGGACTCCCGGCGGGGCCGCTTCGCGGGGATTTTTACTTCTTCCCCTTATTGCGGGGCAATCAGATCCACGTACTCAAAGCCGGTGAAGGAAAAGGGCATCTCCACCTTGCCCAGGGCCTTGGCCTCCCAGTCGGCCAGGGTCAGATCGTCGAAGGAGACATTTTTCAGAATCACCCGCTCGGCGCCGTAGCTGTCCGGATCGGCCAGCTTGGAGACCAGGGTACACCGCAGGTCCCGGCCCGCCAGCACGCTCTCGGCCTGCTTCACCGCCCCCCGGCTGTACACCTTGTGCAGCCGGATGGAGCCGGTGCCCTCGGCGGAGGTGACCTTCTTGTCGGTCATCATCTGCCGGCAGAGGGCCACCTCCTCCTTGTGAAAGCTCACCTTGGCCTGGAGCCCGTAGACATCCGCCCACTTCTCGTCGTCCACCCAGAGCTCCCCCCAGGTACCGGAAATGACCCGCTTTGCGCTCTCCACGCTTATTCCGCCTCCTTACACATGAAAATTCAGACTGATGTGCTCGATCACGTCCAGAATGCTGATGGAGGCCGTGAGGAACACGTTGTCCCCGGTGTTGTACTCCTTCAGGGCCTGCCGGGCCGCCAGCACTTCAAACTGACTGTGCCGGTAGGGATCGGCCTCCACCAGCGCCGCAGCCTTGACCACGGCCTCCAGCTGCACCGTCCCCGCATTCAGATCGGAGAGCGTCAGCTTCTCCACCGTCACCAGGGTGCAGGGCCGCCGCCCGTCCCTGGGCTGCAAATTGGTATAGCAGGGCTCCCCGGGCAGGACCGCCCTCACGGCGGCGCACACCGCGTCCAGAATCCCGTTGACGGTTACCATCTATCCGCCCTCCTCCAGCAGCTGGTCCAGGCGGGCCGCCACCCGGTCCGCCGCCTGCCGGAGCAGGGCCTCCGACCGGGGTTCCATAGCCTCGTAAAACCCCAGCCCCGCCACATAGGCGGTCCGGATGCGGGGCCGGTACCGCTCCGCCCTGCCCGAGGGCCGGCGGATGCGGTGCCCGCCGGTGACGGCGTTGGTCACATAGCCCACCGGGTAGGTCACGTGCGTTCCCGTGAAGGTCTCGGCCTTGGGCCGGACGGACACCCAGCCACCCAGGGTACCCATGTGCCGCTCCTGCCAGCCCCGCACCTTGCCGGACCCGCCGATCAGGGCGTCCAGGCCGGTTTTCAGCCTGTCGCCCACATCCTCCAGCTCCTCCCGGCGGATCTGGGCAAACGCCTCCGCCGCAAACCGGAACCGCTCCGACTGCCGCTTCAAATCGTCCGCCGTTACCGTGATCGACTGCACTACACATCCACCCCCCTGACAATCTCGTACTCGTTTTGACAGGGCTCCAGCTCATGGGGGACCCGGACGGCCCACACCTGCCCCGCGGCCTCCACCAGCCCCCCGGCGGTCAGCCGGATCGTTTTGGGCGTCACCAGCACCATCCGCAGCTCCAGCTCCGCCAGGGGCTCCCCCTGGGCGTGGCCCAGGTACTTCTCGGTCAGCACCGCCGGAAATACGGTCCCCTCCGGCGCGGCGTCCGGCTCTGCCTGCCGCCGGGCCAGCACCCGGACGGCGATGGGCGCCGCCAGGGCCGCGCTCACGTCCAGGTGTCCGCGCCCCCTGGCGGTCACGGCCGTGAGAACGAGGTGCTGCCCCCGCCAGCTCAGGGCGTTGTGCAGGGAAAGGCGCTGCCGCCGCAGCACCAGCTCCGCGTTCCGCGCCCCGATGCCCACCCGGGAGAACAGATTCACGCCGGGCCGCAGCTCTACCCTGGCCCAGGTCCGCCGGACCGGCTCCCAGGTCCAGCACCCCGGCCCGGTCTCCCGCAGCTCCAGTACCCGCACCGGCTCTCTCAGCTTTCCCGCGTCCACATAGGTCTCCTGCCCGGTCATGAAACCGCCCCCGCTTCCGTTAATTTCAGCTGAGCGATCAGCCTGCGGAAGGCGGGATTTTCGTGGATTACCGCATTTTCCGCCGCGCCTCTCTGGTCAAAGGCGTCCAGCACCATGTGGTTGACGCACAGGTCATACTGGGCCCTGCGGGGGGTGTCCGGCGGAGGCTCGGCGATTCCGGCGTTTGTCAGGTACCCCACCGCCGCCTGATATAACCCCTCCAGGGTCATGAGGTCGGCCCCGTCCGGGTTCTCAATGCGGCAGTAGGCCAGCAGGGCCGCCAGCCGGTCCGCGTCCATCAGGATGCCTTGGCGGGCACGGTGGCCACCACGAAGCCCTTATCCACGATGAGGTTTCCCCCCACCATGGCGTCGCCCAGGATGGCCACCATGCGCTCCACGGCCTTGACAGACTCGTCCACCCGGACGGTGCAGGGACCGAAGAGGCCCAGCTCGTAGTTCATGGGGTCCCCATAGAGCATGGTCTGAACGGCGGCGGACCCCTGGGCGGCCCCGGCCAGGCTGGTAAGGTCGGGGCAGATGGTGTAGCTGAGCACCAACCCGCCGTCCCGGATGGTGCCGGTGTTGGGGTTGGCGGCGTCTGGGGTGATCTCCAGCAGGCGGCGCTTTTCGTTGGTCCCCCGCAGGGCCCCCAGGGCCTTCAGGTCCTGCTTGGTCAGCAGCAGCCGGGCCCGGGGCCCCATCTCCGTGCTGGAGCCGTAGGCAAAATACAGGGTGTCCAGCAGGTCCACGTCCACCCCGGCCACCTCCGCGGAGGCGTAAATGGAGCTCCCCGCCTTGTTCGTGGCGGTCTTGATGCCGTGCATCACATGGCTGCTCTCCCCGTCGCCGTTGACGATCATCCCCGCCAGCTTCCGGCGCATGGAGCGCATGGCCATGCCGAAAATCTTGTCATAATAGCTCGCCGGGCTCAGCCTGGAGATATTCCGGTCCACGAAGGTGGTCACGTTGAGCTCGTAAGGCTTGATCTCCGCGACGCCGAAGGTGGGATCGGCGGTGGTGGTCCGGGCCGTGCCCGCCAGGGCGGCCACCTTCCCGGCACCGGCCTCCAGCTCGGTGATCACGTAGGGCTCCATAAAGCTCCCCATGCCGGTCAGGTCCTGCACATACACCTGATCCACGATGGAGCTCACCCCATTGCCCAGGGGGTCCCGGATATGGCTCCCCGCCCCGGCAGGCTCCGCCAGGGTCCCGGTGGCCAGGGTGACGGCATTGCACACCGCCCGCAGCACCTCCTGCGCGGAGAAGTCCACCGCGTCCCCCCTCATCAGCAGCGCGCCCCGCTCCTCCGCCATGTCCCGGGCCTCCGCCCCGGCGGGGCCGGGGGCCTCCAGGGCCTTCCGCTCCTGCTCCCGGATCAGGTCCCGCACCTGCTCCATCTGCCCGTTCAGGTTTCCAACCGCCTCCATGGCGGCGTCATAGCCCGCCCGGTCCTCCGCCGCCAGGGCGGCCTCCGCCTCCGCCAGCTTCCCGGAGCGGCTGTCGGCCAGCTCCATCAGCTTCTGTCTCATGGTTTCGGTCATGTCATACTCCCCCTAAATCAAAAATCGGTTGTGCTCGATATCCAGGCGGGCTCTCGCCTGCCAGTTATCCGTGTTGGGCGGCGCGGCGGCCCTTGCCCGCCGGTACTCCGCGCGCAGGGCGGCGATGTCCGGCACGCCGCCGCACCCCAGGGCCCGCAGGCCCGCCCCGGCGGCGTTCATCACGTCCTGGGGGGCGGCGCTCTCCTCGAAGAGCACCCCGTCGGCCAGTCCCAGTTCCACCGCCTCCCGGGCGGTGAGCCAGGTCTCCGCCCCCATCATCCGCCGGAGCTCCCCCCGGTCCGCCCGGGCGCCGCAGCGCAGCTCGTAGGCGTTCAGAATGGCCTCCCGCACGCTGTCCAGCATCCGGACGCTCCGCAGGTGCTCCGTCCGGCCCCCCCGGGTGGAGGTGGACGGCATATGGAGCATCATCTGGGCCACCGGAGAGATCAGCACCTCCCCGCAGCCCAGGCACAGGTAGCTGGCCGCCAGGCTCTGGATCTCCGCCCGGGTGCGGACTCCCTCCGCCCCCCGGAGCACCGTATAGATCTCCCCGCCCGCAAAGACGCTGCCGCCGGGGCTGTTGATCTCCAGCACCAGCTCCTCCCCCTCCGGATTGTCCGCCAGGGCCTGCCGGACTTTCTGGGGGCTGAACGCGCCGATGCCCCACCAGTCGTAGACCTCCTGGTCATCGTCGGCGGCTACAATGCCGTTAAGACTTACCCGCATTTCCATTTCCTCCTTGATTTCGCTGCTCGCTCAATCTGGCCCAGTCGGCCAGGGGCACGTAGTTCAGGCTGGCGTATCTTTCATCGCCGCCGTCCACGCCGGGCATATCCTCCAGGGCCAGGATGTCGTTGACGGAGAAGGCGCCCAGGTTGCGCATGGCGGCGTACCAGGCCCCCCGGCTCTTGGAGTCCCCCCGGAGCTCGGCCATGAGGTTGATGCGGATCTCCAGCCCCTTTCTCCGGTCCGAGGGCAGCAGCAGCTTCCAGGTCTGCTCCTCCTCGTACTGGGTCACGGCGGGGTGGAGGGTGGACACCACGTACTCAATGGCGTTCTGCTCGTTGCTCTCATAGGACTGCTTGCCCTCCTGGAGCTTATAGAGCGGCACGCCGAAAAACCGCGCGATGTCCCGGATGGAGATCTCCCGGCTCTCCACGAACTGGGCGTCCCGGTTGTTGGCCGACAGGGGCTGGTAGGCGAGGCCGTGGTCCAGAATGGCGATCCGGTGGCTGTTGCTGGGCCCGGCGTGGATCTTCTCCCACTCCCGGCGCAGCTTCTCCCGGATGGTGACGGGGCTCCCGTCCGGGTCCCGCAGAACCTGGCCGCCGCTCCCCACGGCGTACCCGCCCAGATCGGTGCTGGTTTGCAGCACCCCGGAGGGCTGTCCGCCCCGCTCATAGTAGCCGCGCTCGTACTCCTGGGCGGCGGAGGCCGCCGCGATCACGTCCCCGGCCCGCTTGAGCACCGAGATGCCCAGCAGGCCGTCCCGGGTGGCCCCCTTGTAGTGGCAGACGTCCTCGTTGGATAGCACCATGGGGGTCCCGGTTACCGGGTGGGTCACGGTGTACCAGACCCGCCCGGCGGTATCCCGCCAGGGCTGGACCAGCCGCCAGGGCACGGGGATGAGCTCCACGGGCCGCAGGGTAACCGGGTCCCGGACAATCCAGTCGTAGCCGTTGCCCCCCTCGCTGCGGCTGTTCTCCAGCACCTTCTTGCGGATGAAGGGGGTCATGGCCTCGTTGGGCCGGACGTTCAGCAGCTCCAGAATGGGGTGGTCCGCCCGCCGCCGGGTCCGACCGTCCATCACAAAGGCGGGCAGCTTTGCCATGCTGCTGCTCAGGATCTCCATGCAGGCGTCCACGGCGCTCAGCTTCCGGGCGGCGGTCTCGCTCACCTCCGCTCCGGAGGCCGGATATCCGGCGGCGATCAGATCCCCGGCGGCCAGGTTTTTGACCGAGGCGCCCCGGAAGAGGGCCCGCAGGCCGTCTCTTGCGCTCACCGCTCATCCCTCCCGCCCAGGGCGTCCAGCGCCCACCACGCGACGGCCAGCACGCCCCCGGCAATGAGCCCGGCGGGCAGATAGATGAGGCCCGCCCCCGCCGCGATGGCCCCAATCCCAGCCAGCAGCACAAAGCCGGGACCATGCCGTTTCCCCCACTGGACCCACTTCGTTGGGCTCCAGCGGGGGCCCCTTTTTCTTTTTACTTGCTCGGGCGGAGTGAGTCCGCCCTGCGCCTCGTCGGAAGAAACTCCGCTATGCTCCATCCGGCTGACGCCGGATATCCGCCCGCTCTGTTCTTCCTCCTCTCCCCACCGTGCCAGCACGGCGGGGACCCCTTTAGGGCTTCGCAAAACGCTTGTACCGCCGCACTCGCGGCGTTTGCTCTCTGGAAGC
>CANSQX010000093.1 GCA_947649225.1 uncultured Flavonifractor sp. | reverse complement strand
TGTATTTTGCCCTTGCTTGCCACGGTTTGCCCTTGCGGTCTAATTGCCGAACACTTACAGCGGTGTACTTCATCCGTCATACCTCCTAGGCTTGAATTGTTCCGCATTTCATGCCCCGATTGTACCGCAGATGTTCCGCAAAGTCAATACCGTATAGAAAAACAACGAACCCGGAAACCCTTGAATTTCAAGGGTTTCCGGGTTCTGATTTTTGCAAGAAGCGGAAAAACTCATTCCCATTCGATCGTCCCCACCGGCTTTGGGGTCAGGTCATACAGCACCCGGCAGACGTGGGGGACTTCCGCCAGGATCCGGCTGGTGATTATTTGCAGCACGGGGTAGGGAATTTCTGGAACCGTAGCGGTCATAGCGTCCACGGTGTTGACGGCCCGGACGATTACTGGCCAGTCAAAGGCCCGCTTCCCGTCCCGGACGCCGGTGGAGCGGAGGTCCGGGACCACGGTAAAGAACTGCCAGATTTCCTTATCCAGTCCCGCAGCGGCAATCTCCTGGCGTAAAATGGCGTCGGACTCCCGCAGAGCGGCCAGGCGGTCCCGGGTGATGGTGCCCAGGCAGCGGACGCCCAGGCCCGGCCCCGGGAAGGGCTGGCGCTCCACCATGGACTCTGGCAGGCCCAGCGCCCGGCCGACGGCCCGGACCTCATCCTTGAACAGAAGCCGTACCGGCTCCACCAGCTCAAACTGTAAATCCTCCGGCAGGCCGCCTACATTGTGGTGGGCTTTGACGCCGTCGCTCTCCAGAATGTCGGGGTAGATGGTGCCTTGCGCCAGAAAGGTGATACCCTCCAGCTTCCGGGCCTCCTCCTCAAACACCTTGATGAACTCGCCGCCAATGATCTTTCGCTTGCGCTCCGGCTCGTCCACGCCGGCCAACAGATCCAGGAAGCGATCTGTGGCGTCCACATAGACCAGGTTTGCGTCCAGCTGATGTTGGAACACCTCAATGACCTGCTCGCTCTCCCCCTTGCGCATCAGACCGTGGTTCACGTGGACGCATACCAGCTGCTTCCCGATGGCTTTGATGAGGAGCGCGGCCACCACCGAGGAGTCCACCCCGCCGGAGAGGGCCAGAAGGACCTTTTTCTCTCCCACCTGGGCCCGGACCTGGGATACCTGATCCGCAATAAAGGCCTCTGCCAGCTCCGGGGTGTTGATCCGTTTCATCTCTGCGGGACGCACATTGCTGTTCATGGCTGCTCTCTCCTTTTTTATCATCCGTATGAGTGTTGCTTGAATGCAGAAGACGCTACGCCCTGCTTCATGGGCCGCAGGGCACTGCGACGGACTCTGCATGGGGAAAAAACGATGGCTCCACCCGGCCCCCAAGATCCAGCCGCTCCCGGCTCCATGGCGATACTGTGTAAAATCTTCTCAAGAACCCCGGTGTTCGCCCCTCAGAAAGGGGGGGCTGAAGAACAAAAATGTGACCCCGCATCGTGAGATGCAAGGTCACATCTTTCAGTGGCGTAGGTGAAACGCTTTGCCTGTTACCAGCTCCATGGCAATATCCCTACGGCATCGTATCCCCGACCTTACGCCTCTATTATAGCCGACCTCCATCTATATTGCAAGAGAGATTGATCGGCCGTTCACAGCGGCATACAGGCAGGTTTACAGGGCGCGTACCGGGCGGTTCAGGAAAAGGAACCCAGCAGGGAGAGAATGACGCCGTAGATGACGCTGGCCGAGATGCCGAAGACCAGCACCGGACCGGCAATCACAAACATTTTCGCGCTCATGCCCATGATCAGCCCCTCGCTCTTGAACTCCAGGGCGGGGGAGACGATGGAGTTGGCGAAGCCCGTGATGGGCACCAGGGTGCCCGCGCCTGCGTGCTTGGCCAGCTTGTCGAAGAGTCCCAGGCCGGTAAACAGGGCGGCCAGGAAGATAAAGGTCACCGACACGGCGTTGGCGGCGGCGGTCTCACTCAGCCCGCACCAGCGGAAGAAATTCAGCAGCCCCTGACCCAGCGTGCAGAGAATGCCGCCGGTGACAAAGGCCCAGATCAGATTTTTCCACAGGGGAGAGGGCTTGGATTTGGCGTTGACATACTGCCCGTACTCCTGATTGGTCATATCCAAGGCGGTTTTGCCTCCTTATTTCATTCGAATTGGCGTTAGTATGAGCCGAAACAACCGGATTCATACAAAAAAACACCGTCCGAACGAAATGCGGAAGCCCAAAAGCCGGACTCAGTGCTTGGAGGCCCGATCTGCCGGCCGGTCCCGGACATAGGGCTCCAGCCGGTGGGACGCCCAGGCGCTGAACAGTCCCACCGCCGCCCCGGCCAGCACGTCGCTGGGGTAGTGGACCCCCACATAGAGCCGGGAGAAGCCCATCAGGGCGGCCAGGGCCAGAACCAGGACCTTCACCCAGCGGCGGAGGAGGAGGTACCGCCAGGCCCCGGCGGCGGAAAAAGCCGCACAGGTGTGCCCGGAGGGGAAGGAGTTGGGGTCCCCCTCGTATACCAGGGGTACAAGCCCAGGGACGGCCAGCCAGGGCCGCGTCCGGGCAAACAAATGCTTGAGTACCACGTTGGTGCAGATTGCCCCCAGCACAATGGCGGCCAGAGAGAGCAGCCCCGCCCGCCGGGTGGGCCGGTAGAGGATCAGCAGCAGGGAGAGGGCCAGCCACAGCAGTCCCATGTCCCCCAGCTTGGTGTAGCACGACAAAATGGGGTCCAGCACGGCGCAGCGCAGGACGTTCTGCATCCAGAGGAGCACTGCCCCGTCGGCGGCCAGAAGGGCGTCCAGCATTCCCATCATCTCCTGTCAGTCAGAGTGGACAAGGGCGGCGGCCTTTCGGCTCGCCGCCCTAACCGGTGATCGCAAGTGGCTGCGCTATGCGGCCGGGTCCTCCCAGTCGCAGGTCTGGATAATGCCGTTATAGAGCTCGATGTGCTGGCTCTTGACAATGTGCTGCTTGCCGATGCGCACCTCCTGGGTGCCCACCTCACTGGTGACCCGGTTGGTGATGTCCACCTCGATGGTGAAGGTCAGATCCAGCAGATCCCCCTCCAGGGGCAGGATCAGCACGCCGTTGGTGGTGTTGAGGGTGGCGGTGTCCTGATGGGGCTGGGCCTCCACCGCCACGATGCGGCCGGGCAGAAGCTCGCCGGACGCCATGAGGGGATCGCCGGGGATCCACTTCTGCATGTCCTCATAGACCGCTGGATAGACCCCGTCTACCCGGACTGTGTACGTCAGCTTGCTGGTCTGGGCCGGTCCGGCCAGGGCGCCGCCCTCGCCGGTGAGCTTCAAAAACAGCACCACGGCCAGGATGACCACCACAATGAGAACCAGCAGGTCCACAAGATTGATCTTGCCGAACAGTCTTCCCTTTTCGTCTATCATCTTTTGTGCCTCCGAGGTTGTAAAATGTCGTGATTCTTGGTACAATGGGGGCTGTACCCGCCCGGGCGCCCGGAAGACGCCTGATCTTGGCTATTGTACCATGTCCGGCGGGGTTTCACAAGTCTTTTTTCCCGGAGGTCGGCAATGAAGGTCATCCATCTGATTTCGGGCGGCGACAGCGGCGGCGCCAAGACCCACGTCCACTCCCTGCTTCAAAACCTCTGCCGCACCATCGATGTGACTATGGTCTGCTTTATGGAGGGCCCCTTTACCCAGGAGGCCCGGGCGCTGGGCATCCCCACCGTGGTTCTGGCGGGCCGCAATCTCCTGCGGACCTACCGGACCCTCAAGACCATGATCCGCGAGGGCGGCTATCAGATCATCCACTGCCACGGGGCCCGGGGCAACATGATGGGGGCCCTGCTGCGCCGGTCCACCGGCCTGCCGGTGGTGTCCACCGTCCACTCCGACTGGCGGCTGGACTACCTGGGCCGCCCCTTCTCCCGCATCACCTACGGCACCATCAACGCCCTGGCCCTGCGCCGCCTGGACTACCGGATCGGCGTCTCGGACGCCATGGTGGACCTGATGATCCGCCGGGGCTTTGACCCGGACAAGCTCTTCGCCATCTACAACGGCCTGGACTTCACCCCCCGCACCCCCGCCCTGAACCGGGCGGAATACCTCCGGAGCCTGGGCCTGGACTGGCCGGAGGACAGCGTGATCGTGGGCATCACCGCCCGGCTCAACCCGGTCAAGGATATCCCCACCCTGCTCCGGGGCTTCGCTCTGGCCCATGAGGCCTGTCCCAGGCTCCGGCTGCTCATCGCCGGGGACGGGGCCCAGATGGAGCTGCTGAAAGCCCTGGCCGCCGAGCTGGGGGTGGACGGGGCGGTCTGCTTCGCCGGATGGGTCAGCGACACCGACAGCTTCTACCACGCCCTGGACATCAACACCCTCACCTCCCTGTCGGAGACCTTCTCCTACTCCATCACCGAGGGGGCCCGGGCCCAGCTGCCCGCCGTGGCCAGCCGGGTGGGGGGGCTGCCCTACCTCATCGACCACGGGGTCAACGGCTTCCTGTTCCAGCCGGGGGACAGTCAGGCCCTGGCCCGCCATTTCATCACTCTGGCCGAAGACGGGGCGCTCCGGGTCCACATGGGCCAGCGGCTCTATGAGAAGGCGAGGAGCCGCTTTTCCCTGGAGAGCACCCTGGCGTGCCAGCTGGACATTTACCGCAATATCCTCCGCCGGGGGGCCCGGGGGACCGGAAGCCGCCGGGACGGGGCCCTGGTCTGCGGAGCCTACGGCCGGGGCAACGCCGGCGACGACGCCATTCTGGAGGCCATCGTCACCGAGCTGCGGCAGATCGACCCGGATCTCCCGGTGTGGGTCCTCTCCCGCAGTCCGGCGGACACCCGGCTCACCTACCGGGTTAACTCCATCTACACCTTCAACGTCCCCCGCTTCCTCTGGCGGATGGGCCGCACCCGGCTCTATATCAACGGCGGCGGTTCCCTGATGCAGGACGTGACCAGCCACCGCTCCCTGTGGTTCTACCTCTTCACCATCTCGGCGGCCAAGCGGCTGGGGAACCGGGTGCTCATGTACGGCTGCGGCATCGGGCCCATCCAGTCGCCGTCCAACCGGCGGCGGGCCTCCCGGGTCCTCCAGACCAGCGTGGACGCCATCACCCTGCGGGACACCCACTCCCGGACCGAGCTGGCGGACATGGGGGTCACCCGGCCGGAGATCCTCCTCTCCGCCGACCCCACCGTGATCCTGCCCGCCGCGCCCCCCCAGGTGGTGGACGGCATCCTGGAGAGCGAGGGCCTGGACCCCCAGGGCCGCTATATCGGCTTTACCCTCCGGCCCTGGCCGGGGTTTGAGGAGAAGGCCCCTATCTTCGCCGCCGCCGCCGACTACGCCTATGAGAAGTACGGCCTCACCCCGGTATTCCTGCCCATTGAGCGCCGCCTGGACGTGGGGGCGGCCCGGAAGGCCGCCGCCCTGATGAAGGGCCCCTTCCACATCATGCCAGACACCGGCAGCTCGGCCCACACCATCGGCCTCTTTGCCCGGATGCAGGCGGCCGTGTCCATGCGCCTGCACGCCCTGGTGTTTGCCGCCGGACAGGGGATCCCCCTGGTGGGGGTGGTCTACGACCAGAAGATCAGCTCCTTCCTGCGCTACATCGGCCAGGACCTCTTTACCGACCTGTCCCGGCTCACAGAGGAGGGCCTGAAGGCCCATATCGACGCCGCCTGTGCCCGAATCGGCGATCAGGACTTTCTGGCGGAGGGGATGGAGCGGCTGCGGCAGGTGGAGCGGCTCAACTCTGAGACGGCGGCCCGGCTGCTGGGGTGCGCCGGGGATACGGGAGGGAGCCGCCCTTGAAGCAAGTTGTCTGCCTCTCCTACACCCCGTGGCAGGCGGTCCCCACCCGCACCCAGCAGCTGATGACCCGTCTGAAGGACGCCCGGATCCTCTTTTTCGAGCCCTCCGGCGCACGGGAGGGCCGGGAGCGGGGGCGAAAGGTGCGCCCCGGCCTGACGGTGTACACCCTGCCTCCGGTGATGGAGGTGGAGGAGCGCCACCACTACCTGTTCCGCCGGGGCAAGCAGCGTCTGATCCGGTATATCGAGGGGGTCATGGACCGCTGCCGCTTCCGGGAGCCGGTGCTCTGGCTCACCAGCCCCGAGCAGGTCCATCTGATGGAGGAGCTTCCCCACCGGGGACTGGTGTACGACTGCGACCGGGACTGGTCCCACCTGCCCATCCGCTGGGAGAGCGATCTGGCCCTGGCCGCCGACCTGATCTTCGCCGCCTCCCCGGGGCTCATCGACCACCTGGCCCCGTGCAGCGACAACATCGCCCTGCTGCCCAACGGGGTGAACTACCCCATGTTCAGCCGGAACGATCTCCCGGTACCCCGGGAGCTGGCCGGGCTGGACGCCCCGTTGCTGGGCTATACCGGCGTCCTCTGGCGGGACCTGGATCTGACCCCTGTGCTGCGGGCGGCCCGGGAGCGGCCCGACTGGCGCTTCCTCTTTGTGGGCCGGGTGGAACACAACCCGCTGCTCTCTGATCTGGCGGACTGCGGCAATGTGGCCCTGTTGGGCTCCCGGCCTCCGGCAGAGCTGCCCGACTACCTGGGCCGTCTGGACGTGTGCCTCCACCTGCTGCGCAGGCGGGACGAGGGCAGCGACATCATTCCTACCCGCTTCTACGAGTACCTCTCCACGGGAAAGCCCATTGTCTCCATGCTCTTTCCCGGCCAGGTGGAGGTCTTTCCCGACGTGGTGTATGGGGCCCACAATACCCAGGAGTTCGTCCGTCTCTGCGGCCAGGCCCTGGCCGAGGCGGGGAACTGGGCCCGGCTCCGGCGGCAGGCCTATGGACAGGCGGCCTCCTGGACCGCCCGGACCCGGGAGGTCTCGCGTATTCTGGAGACCATCGGGCTGTATTAGGCCTTGTTTGAAAAATGTCAAAACGCCCAAGCAACGGATCTTTTTCCGCCATACTGCGTGAAAAATTCTTGAAATACACCGCAGCGTGAAGGAAACTTGCCGGCGGCAAAAGGGCCCCCGCAAAGCCGGATGGCTTTGTGGGGAGAGCCGGGGCAAGGGAGCGGGCGGCGTTTTCGCCGCCAGGCGGAAACAGAGCTTAGCGGACTTTGCGGCGGCGAAGCGCAGGCCCGGCCTGCTGTGCTGGCCGGGGGGAACCAAAGGAAAGCGGAATACGGCGGAAAAATCTCTCGCCGTTGGGCATTCTGCCATTTATCAAACAAGGCCTAGAAAAAACGAGGACCAGCGCAGCGCTGCGCCGGTCCTCGTTTTTTCTGTGTGATTCCTTAAAGCACCCCGGGCAGATCCCGGAGGAAGTCCTCCACCCGCGCCCGGGGGGTGGCGAAGCTGGTGACAAAGCGGATGACGGTCTGTCCCGGCTCGGGAGCGGGACACCAGTCCTCAAAGTGGGCGATAGACGCGATCCGCTCCCGCTGGGCGGCGGTGGCGATGGGGAAGATCTGGTTGGTGGGGGAGTCGAAGTAGAGGGGAAGACCCAGCCTCTTCAGCCCGTCCTGGAGCAGGGCGGCCATCTCGTTGGCGTGGCGGGCGATGTCGAAGTAGAGGCCGTCCTCCAGCAGGGCCAGAAACTGCACGCCCTGGATCCAGCCCTTGGCCAGGACGGCCCCCATGCGCTTTTTCATGCGGAAGAAATCTTGGGCCAGCGCGGGATCGGGGATCACCAGGGCCTCACCCAGGAGGGCCCCGTTCTTGGTGCCGCCGATGTAGAAGGCGTCGGCCAGCCGGGCCAGATCGGGCAGCGTCACGTCGTTGACGGGGGAGGACAGGGCGGCGCCCAGCCGGGCCCCGTCGATGAAAAGCAGCAGGCCGTTGGCATGGCAGAATTCCGACAGGGCGGTGAGCTCGGCCTTGGTGTAGACCCCGCCGGTCTCGGTGGCGTTGGAGATATAGACCAGGGCAGGCTTGGTGAGGTGGGTGTCCTGGTGGCGCTCCAGCAGGGGCGGGAGCTGCTCGGGGCGGAGCTTGCCGTCCCGGCCCACCTCCACCGGGAGGATTTTATGGCCGGTGGCCTCGAAGGCCCCCACCTCGTGGCCGTTCAGGTGGCCGGTCTCGGGGGCGATGGCCGCCTCCCAGGGGTTTAAGAAAAAGGCGCAGGCGGTGACGTTGGCCTGGGTCCCGCCGATCAAGAACTCTACCATCCCGCCGGGGCACCGGCACAGGGTGCGGATCAGGTCCTTGGCCCGGCTGCTGTAGGGGTCGTCGCCATAGCCGATGTTGTCCTCCCCGCTGAGGGCGGCGAGGGCCTCCAGCACCTTGGGGTGGGCGCCCTGGGAGTAGTCGTTGCGGAAGAAATACATCGTGCCCCTCCTTATTTCCCCGGCTTGAAGCTGTCCTTCAGGCTCACCGAGCGGTTGAAGACCAGCTTGTCCGGGCGGCTGTCCTTACTGTCTACGCAGAAATAGCCCTGGCGCATGAACTGGAAGGCGGCGGGGGCCTCCGCGCCCGCCAGGCCGGCCTCAGCCTTGGCCCCGGTGAGGACCTCCAGGGAATTGGGATTCAGACAGTCCAGGAAATTCTTGTCCCCTGCGTCCGGGTCGGCGTCCAGGAAGAGGTTGTCATACAGGCGGACCTCGGCGTCCACGGCGGTGGCGGCGTCCACCCAGTGGAGGGTGGCCCCCTTCACCTTGCGGCCGTCGGCGGGGTCGCCCCCCCGGCTGTCCGGGTCGTACTCGGCGGCGATTGCGATCACATTGCCCGCGTCGTCGGTCTCATAGCCCACGCACTTGATGAGGTAGGCCCCCTTCAGGCGGCACTCGGGACCGCCGGGGAAGAGGCGCTTATACTTGGGAACGGGCTCGGGGAGGAAATCCTCGGCCTCCACCCACAGCTCCCGGGAGAAGGAGATCGCCCGGGTCCCGTCCTCCGGCCGGTTGGGGTTGTTCTCCACCGTGAAGGTCTCGCTCCGGCCCGCGGGGTAGTTGGTGATGACCAGCTTCACCGGCCGCAGCACCGCCATGACCCGCCGGGCGCTCTCGTTCAGGTCCTCCCGGAGGCAGTGCTCCAGGAAAGCGTACTCCACGGTGGAGCTGGCCTTACTGACCCCGTTGCGCTCGGAGAAGCTGCGGATGGCAGCGGGGGTGTAGCCCCGGCGGCGCAGGCCGCACAGGGTGGGCATCCGGGGGTCGTCCCAGCCGGAGACCCGGCCCTCCTCCACCAGCTGGCGGAGCTTGCGCTTGCTCATCACCGTGTGGTCGATGCCCAGCCGGGCAAATTCGATCTGCCGGGGGCCGGCGGGCACGGAGCAGTGCTGGATCACCCAGTCGTAGAGGGGCCGGTGGTCCTCAAACTCCAGGGAGCAGAGGGAGTGGGTGATCCCCTCCAGGGCGTCCTCCAGGGGGTGGGCGAAGTCGTACATGGGGTAGATGCACCACTTGTCCCCCTGACGGTGGTGGTGCATGTGGTTGATGCGGTAGATCACCGGGTCGCGCATATTGAAATTGCCGCTGGCCAGGTCGATTTTGGCCCGCAGGGTGTAGGCGCCGTTGGGGAACTCGCCCGCCCGCATCCGGGCGAACAGGTCCAGGGATTCCTCCGTGGGCCGGTCCCGCCAGGGGGAACGGGCCGGGGTGGACACGTCTCCCCGGTACTCCCGGAACTGCTCCGGGGTCAGCTCGCAGACATAGGCCAGGCCCTTTTTGATCAGCTCCACGGCGAACTGGTACATCTGCTCAAAATAGTCGGAGGCGAAGAAAAAGCGGTCCCCCCAGTCGTAGCCCAGCCAGTGGATATCCTCCTGAATGGCCTCCACATACTCCACGTCCTCCTTGGTGGGGTTGGTGTCGTCCATACGCAGGTTGCACAGCCCGCCGTACTTTTCAGCGGTGCCGAAATCCACAAAGATGGCCTTGGCGTGGCCGATGTGGAGATAGCCGTTGGGCTCGGGCGGGAAGCGGGTGTGGACCGCCATGCCCTCGAACTGCCCGCCTTGGGCGATGTCCTCGTCAATAAAATCGTGAATAAAATTCTGGGTCATGGTGGGGCGCGGCGCTTCGGGCATATTCAGTCACTCCTTATCCATTCATACGAGCCTATATTGTACCCTGAAACAGGGGAAAAAGCAAGGGCGGGCGGGGATTCTCCCTTTTACCTTTTGTGTTGTTCGATACTAAGCCTTGTTTGAAAATTGGCGGAATGGCCAACGGCGAGAGAGTTTACCCCAAGGGTATGTGATATCCGTAAGGCAGCAAAGCTGCCAACGGCTATCCGATTCCGTCAGACAAGGCAAAAATTCGCAGGAATACTTGGTGTATTTCAAGAATTTTTCACGCCATATGGCGGGAAAAGCTCCGCCGTTTGGGCGTTTTGTCATTTTTCAAACAAGGCCTAGTTTTTGGAATCCTTTGTCAGATTGTCCAAATGGGCTGTTACGCATCCTTGGATAACAGCCCGTCAAATCGGGATTTGACACTTACGATTTTATTCGGTGATAACTATAACGCTAACCACACGAACATCCTGACCGATAATAGTGCCGCTCAGATAGCAACCGCTGATTTTGTCGCCTGCTTTCAGCTCTTCGTTCAAAGTGCTGGTGTTAAACATAATGCTCTCAGGCAATTTCTTGGAGAATAACCCCGCATCCTGTTCGGTTACAGTTGCATAGGCCATATTATACTCTGGCTCAACTCTGTTTATGGTTGCCTCGAAACCGATTTCACCACCTGCTCGGCCAACAGATAGAAACGCCGCAACTGTGACCAAAACGCACACGACAACTGCTAAAATGATAATTCCTTTTTTCATACAATCGCTTCCTATGTCAAATCCCGAATTGTCTTTCTAGGCCTTGTTTGAAAATTGGCGGAATGGCCAACGATGATAGATTTTACCCCAAGGGTGTGATATCC
>CANSQX010000092.1 GCA_947649225.1 uncultured Flavonifractor sp. | reverse complement strand
GGGGGGGCTCCTCCCCGGCCACGGCCCAGGCCGGATCGGCGTCCAGATTGGGCAGCCAGGCACCGGCGGGCCAGGCGTGGTGGATTGTAGTGATATAGGCCGTATCGCAGCGGGGCAACAGGGCCCGGTACACGCTCTCGCCGCCGATGACGAAGGCGCCCGCCGGGGCGGCGGCCAGCAGCTGCTCCAGATCGGGGAACACCCGGGCCCCCTCGGGCCGGAAATCGGGGGTTTTTGACAGAATCAGGTTTTCCCGGTTTTTCAGGGGCCGCCCGCTGGGAAAGGTGGCCAGGGTCTTCCGGCCCAGAATCACCGTGTGCCCGGTGGTCAGGGCCTGGAAGCGCTTCAGGTCGGCGGGGAGGTAGACCAGCTGGTCCCCGTCCCGGCCGATGCCCCAGTTTTGGTCCACTGCCGCAATCAGATTCATGCTCCGCCCCCCCCTTAAATTGCCACCGGAATGGCGGCGTCCAGGGGGTGGAATTGGTAGTGTTCCAGCTGAACGCTGTCCCTGGTGAAGGCGTAGAAATCGGTGACGGAGGGGTCCAGCCGCAGGGTGGGGGCGGGATAGGGGGTCCGGGCAATGATCTCCTCTACGATGGGCACGTGGCGGTCGTAGATATGGGCGTCGGCGATGACGTGGAGCAGCTGGCCGGGCTCCAGGCCGGAGACCTGGGCCACCATGCACACCAGGGCGGCGTACTGCATCACGTTCCAGCCGTTGGCGGTCAGCATGTCCTGGGACCGCTGGTGGAGCACCGCGTTGAGGGTATGCCCGCTGACATTGAAGGTGACCGAGTAGGCGCAGGGGTAGAGGGCCATCTGGTGGAGGTCGTGGTGGTTATACAGATTGGTCATGATCCGGCGGGAGGCCGGGTTGTGCTTCAGGTCGTAGAGGACCCGGTCCACCTGGTCGAACTCCCCCTCGGGGTAGCGGTGCTTCACCCCCAGCTGGTAGCCGTAGGCCTTGCCGATGGATCCGGTCTCGTCGGCCCAGGCGTCCCAGATATGGCTGTTCAGATCGCGGATATTGCTGGACTTTTTTTGCCAGATCCACAGCAGCTCGTCCAGGCTGCTCTTAAAGGCCATCCGTCGGATGGTCTGGACGGGGAACTCCTCCCGCAGGTTGTAGCGGTTGACCAGGCCGAAGACCTTGACCGTGTGGGCGGGGGTTCCATCCGCCCAGCGGGGGCGGACGGCCTGATCGGTGTCCCACACCCCATGGGTCAGAATTTCCTGACAGTTGGCGATAAACAGATCGTCTGCACGGCTCATGCGGCTGCGCTCCTTTCCTCCGGGGCCCGGCGGCCCCGTGCGGAATCACTGAAATTCCATATTCCACTGAAATCCGCTCTTTTGCTTTTCTAAACTTTGTCGTATACTGTTAGGAGAACCAGGCTCCGGCCCCTGCGCCTATCTCATCAGAAAGGAAGTTCCCGCCATGAAGCCGAACGAAAGCGCCAAACCCCGGCCCCATGTGGGGGCGCGAAACGTAAAGACCGCCCTCTCCGCCGCCCTCTGCGCCCTCATCTACTACTTCCTTGAGCGCAATCCCACCTTTGCCTGCATCGGTGCCGTCTTCGGTATGGGAGCCAATATGGAGCACTCCAAGCTCCATGGCGGCAACCGGCTCTTCGGCACCGTCATCGGCGGCTTTCTGGGCATGGGCCTCTTCCGGATCTACCTGATCTTCTACCCCGATGGGGAGAGCCGCCTGCTGCTGGTTCCCCTGCTCTTTGTTGGGGTGGTGATTCTCATCCTGCTGGCCCAGGTGTTCTGGATCGGCGCGGTACAGCCCGGGGCGGTGGTGCTGTGCATCGTCCTCTTCAACACCCCGGTGGACACCTATGTGAGCTACGCCCTCAACCGCATGGCGGACACCGCCGTAGGCGTGGCCATGTCCCTGCTGATCAATCTCCTGCTGCCCCGGGCGCGGGTGGACGCCATCAAAAGTCTGGTGCTCCGCCGCCCCCCCGTCCAGAAGCCGGAGGCGCTTTCTCCGGAAGAATCCCACGAAGAGAGCCAGACGCCGCGCTCGTAATGCGGACCTCCCGCACCTGGTTGTGCAGCCCGTCCCCGGCGGCCCACACCTCGGTATAGTTGGGGGCGTGGCCCCGCCAGAGGCCGTTGCGCTCCTCCTCGAAGAGGACGGGCAGGGTCTCGCCGATCCAGCGCTCCAGCCAGCGCCGGGACAGCGCCTCCGCAACGGCGGCGGCCCGGCGGGCCCGGTCCTCCTTGACGGCGTTGGGGACCTGGTCCGGCCAGTCCGCCGCCGGGGTCCCGGCCCGGCGGGAGTAGGGAAAGATATGCACCGCTGAAAAGGCGCACCGGCGGAGAAAGTCCAGGGTCTCTTCGAACTCCGCCTCGGTCTCCCCCGGGAAGCCCACGATGAGGTCCGTGGTGATACCGGGGCAGCAGAAGTGGTCTCTTAGCAATTTAACGCTTTGATAATACCGTTCGGAATCATATTTCCGCCCCATTCGCTTGAGCGTGGCGTCGCAGCCGCTCTGAAGGGACAGGTGAAAGTGAGGGCACAGGCTGTCCAGGGCGGCGGCCCGGCGGCAGAAGTCCTCCGTGACGGTGCGGGGCTCCAGGGAGCCCAGACGCACCCGGCACCCCGGCGCGGCGGCGCACACCGCCTCCGTCAGGTCGATGAGCCCGGTCCCGTCCCGGAAATCCGCCCCCCAGGAGGAGATCTCAATGCCGGTGAGCACCAGCTCCCGGTAGCCCTCCCCGGCCAGGCGGGCGGCCTCCCGGGCGGCCTCCGCCGGCGGGAGGGAGCGGACCGGGCCCCGGGCATAGGGGATGATGCAGTAGGTGCAGAAGTTGACGCAGCCGTCCTCCACCTTGAGCATGGCCCGGGTGCGGCCCTCCAGCCCCCCGGCCGGGAGACGCTCGAAGCTCCGGCGCCTCATGGGGTTGTCCACCTCGGTGATGGGGCCGGGCCGGCCGGCCGCCAGCTCCTCCAGCCGGTCCAGGAACGCCAGCCGGCCGGCGGTCCCCATGACCAGATCCGCGCCCAGGGCGGCCGCAGGCTCCGGACTGGTCTGGGCGTAGCAGCCGCACACCCCCACCAGGGCGGCAGGGTTCTCCTTCTTGGCCCGCCGGACAGCCTGGCGGGATTTTTTCCCACTGACCGCCGTGACGGCGCAGGTATTGACGATGCAGGCGTCGGCGGGCCCCGGGAAGGGGACCAGCGTGTGACCCCGGCGGATCAGCTCAGCCTCCAGGGCCTGGGTCTCGTACTGGTTGACCTTACAGCCCAGCGTACAGATGGCGACTTTCATGGAAACCTCCCCGGAAGGCGGGCGAAAATGACGGAATTGCCCTTAAAAGCCCGCCGCGCTGTTGCTTTTTGCGTTGCGTGTGCTATAATAGATCTGTCCGGCAGACCGTGCCGCAGGCCCGGGCGGGGCCGCGTGGGTCTATTATAATCGGAATTGCGGCGCTTGTACAGCACAACCTTAGCCCGTGCTGAAATTTTCCGTCCGCAGTCCGTCTGAGCTGCGGCAGGGGACACCGCACTGCTCGGACGGACAGGGGCCCGGCGCCGGTTTGCACGCCGTTTTTGAAGCGAGCCCGAATTATGAGGGGAGGAATTGCCTTGTCAGCCTTTTTTGTCTCGCTGGCCTCCATTGAGGATGTCAAGCGCTTTGTGGACGCCGCCACCCGTTGCCCCTGCGAGGTGGACGTGCGCTCCGGGCGCTATCTGGTCAGCGCCAAGTCCATCATGGGCCTGTTCTCTCTGGACCTGGCCAAGCCCGTAGAGGTGGAGGTCCTGGGCACCGAGGAGGAGGCCAGGATGTTTCAGGAGCAGGTGTCCGCGCTGGCGGTTCCCGCGCCCTGAGTATGGCCGCCTGCGGAAAAGAAGGGAAAAGGAGCCCCGGAAGCTATGCTTCCGGGGCTCCTTTTGGTTTGTATCAGTTGATCCTGCGGGGTTCACCCACCTCGCAGGACGGCGGGGGCTCAATGGGAGTGCTTCCCTCGCTGGAGACGGCAGACAGGTCCAGCCCCTCCCGGAGGGCGTACTGGAGAAAGCGGCTCGCCCGCTCCTCCGTAATACCGGCCGTTCCAGACTCCCCGGTTAGGGCAAAGCGGTAGCCCACCCCCTCGCTGAGGAAGGAGATCCGGCGGCTCAGGCCGAGGCCGCTGTCGTACCGTTCTGCGTACACCTCCACCCCCTCCACCTGGTTGACAGCACTGCCGCCATAAAGGACGCAGGTGGGCGGGAGCTCATCGGGAGAGAGGGTGAGCTCGAAGTGGTCCAGCGGCCCGCGGGTTCCATAGAGAAGGAGCATCCAGATCGTACCATCCGGACGAAAGATCACCGAGCCCTCCAGCGTGTAGCCGGTCCAGTCCAGGCTGTCCAGGGTCTCTTCGTCCCCGATTAGAGCGGTGATGTCCGCCTGGGTGAGGCTGCAGCGGAGTCCCCCCTCGGGCGGGGCCAGGGAGAGGTCGGCCTCCATCTCGATCTGGCCGTAGCGTAGGGCGGGCAGGGAACCGGGGACGTCCTCCGCCTCCAGGATGCCGGGCGGGGCCGCAGGGGGGAGTTCCGTCGCGGGGATGGGCCCCGCGACGTGGGGGGACCATAGGGCCGCAGCGGTCACGGCCAGTGCGGCGCAGGCCGCCAGCATCCCCCATCGCCCCCGGCGGATCGGACGGACGGAGGAGGAAAGGCCGGGGATATCGGCGGCGGCAGCCTCCCCCAGGGCTTGAAAAAGCTGTTCTCTTGTCATGGCTCAAAACCCCTTTCTGTTAAGTAGAGCCGTAGCTTTTTGCGGATGCGGTACAGGAGGGTGGAGATCTGGTTTTCGGTGCGCCCGAAGCGCCGGGCGATCTCGCCCACCGGCTCCACACACCAGTAGCGCCGCAAAAAGATCTCCCGCCGGTCGGACGGCAAACCGTCCAGAAAGGCCCGGAGGGCTGCCTGGAGCTCCTGAAGGGACAGATCGCCGCCCGCATCCTGACCGGAGACGCACTCTGCCAGCTCCTCCAGCGCCAGGGCGGTCTGGCCGCCGCCCCGCTTTCCGGCCCGCTCCCGCTGCCAGCGGTCGAAGGCCAGATTTCGGGTAATCGCGCCCAGAAACCCGGCCAGCGGGCTGGGCCGCTGGGGCGGAATGGCATTCCAGGCCCTCAGCCAGGTGTCGTTCACGCACTCCTCGGTGTCCTCGGGGCTGCCCAGAATGTTACGGGCGATGGCGGCGCAGTAGGCGCCGTATTTTCGGGCGGTCTCGTCCAGCGCCGCCTCGTCCCGGGCTAGATAGAGCCGGAGAATGGCGCTGTCGTCCATGTTCTGTCACCTTCTCTCTCTGATACCGGCGGGCCGCTTTCCCTGTCCGGGACTATGGCCGGGGGAAGCGGCCCGTCCGCATGAAAAAAGCTCTTTTCACTATTATAAACGGAATCGCATTGCCGATCTGTCACTGTCTCAACAAATTTTTTCGCCGCAGAGAAGGGCGGTCTGGTTCCGGCCGCCCCGCTGTAAAAAAAATCCTGTATATGCCCGGACATCATAGACAGGTTTTTTATAGGGACCATACGTCCATCCGTCCGGAAAGCAGCCTGCGCAGCTTTCGTGCCCAGCGCGGCGTCGAGAGGGTCCAGCTGCTCCGCACCGCCCAGTCGGGTATTGCAGCATTCGCGGGAGAAGCGCTCGTAAAACACGGCGTCATGTGGAATCCTAGTACTGCTCCAGCAGGGCCGCCGGGGTGGTTTCTACAAAAAAGCTCTCTCCACCGTCCATGCGCTGCCCCGAGAGCCCATCCCTTTCCTTACCAAAATCTTTCTGCAAGCGGGCATGTGGCGAACCGCTTGGACAAGTCTACCTGATGGCGCTCCTATGCCCCACTCGTGTGGGCAGCGCGGAACAGCAGCAGAAGCGGTGAACCAATGTGATCAAGCCGGCAGAGAAACGCAGGCGAGAGCCATGCTCCACTTTTTTGCAGCGAACAAAGGATTTTTCGCTTCTCAATCCAATCTGTCCAGTCAACGGCGTTGCCGCTCACGCTGGGAATCTGCTGGACTGGAGATGGAGATGGGGGTCCATGGATCATTCTTTCTCGCCACTTTGTCTGGTATCAGATATATTTTATCAGAAATTCCTTAGTCCGCGTGATATCAAGCTCATTAGTGCATGTATCCGGCAAACTAATCGTGGTGGCAGCCCTTGTTGCATAATCTCCCATTCTGCGGTACAATAGCACAGAAAAACGCGGAAAGGAACCACATCATATGGAAGAAATGATTCTCTTAAAGCTGGGCGAACTGGTGCTGAAGGGCCTGAACCGCCGGACCTTCGAGGACCGGCTTATGGGCAACGCCCGGCGGCGCTTAAAGCCCTTTGGCAATTTCCGGGTCTATGCCAAGCAGTCCACCATGTACGTGGAGCCCCTGGATGCCTCCTGCGACCTGGACGGGGCCTATGCGGCCATGCAGAGGCTCTTCGGGGTGGTAGGACTGTCCCGGGCCCGATCCTGCGCTAAGGACAAGGACGCCATGCTGGCGGCGGTCCAGGCCTATCTGGGGGAGCGGCTCCGGGGGGCGGAGACCTTCAAGGTGGAGTCCAAGCGGGCCGACAAGACCTTCCCCATGACCTCCATCCAGCTCTCCCAGTACGTAGGCGGGGAGCTGGACGACCTGTACCCCAACCTGCGGGTGGACGTCCACAACCCGGCGCTCACCGTCCACCTGGAGGTCCGGGAGACCGCCGCCTATGTCCACGCCGACCCGGAACCCGGCGCGGGGGGACTCCCGGTGGGGGTCAACGGCCGGGCGGTGAGCCTGCTCTCCGGGGGCATTGACTCCCCTGCCGCCTCTTGGATGATGGCCAAGCGGGGGCTGGCCCTGGAGATGGTCCACTTCTTCAGCTACCCCTACACCTCGGAGGAGGCCAAGCAGAAGGTGCTGGAGCTGGCCCGCCTGCTCACCCCCTGGTGCGGGAACCTCACCGTGCAGCTGGTCCCTTTCACTGCCATCCAGGAGGAGCTGCGCCGCAAGTGTCCCGAGGAGCTCTTTACCGTGCTGATGCGCCGGTTTATGATGCGCATTGCGGAGCGGGTGGCCCAGCGGGTGGGGGCAGGGGCTATCGTCACCGGCGAGTGCCTGGGCCAGGTGGCCAGCCAGACCATGGAGGCCATGCGCTGCACCGAGGCGGTATGCAGCCTGCCGGTCCTCCGGCCCCTGGTAGGGATGGACAAGGAGGAGATTATCCGGGTGGCCCGGAAAATCGGCACCTTTGAGACCTCCATCCTGCCCTATGAGGACTGCTGCACGGTGTTCACTCCCAGGCACCCCCGGCTGCGCCCCGTCCTGGGCGAGCTGGAAGCCGCCGAGGCCGCCCTGGACATTGAGGGCATGGTGGCGGCCGCCGTGGACGGCATTGAGCGGGTCAAGGTCTGAGCCCTTTTCCGCCCGGCGGCGTTTCACAGTTCATTCGGGAATCGTATGCGATCCCATCAGGAAAGAAGGAATTTCCATGCAGCACACAGCGGAGCTCATTGCCGTGGGGACGGAACTGCTTCTGGGCAGCATCGCCAACACCGACGCCCAGATGCTCTCCCAGGGGCTGTCTGCCCTGGGCATCAACGTCTTTTACCACACGGTGGTGGGCGACAACCCCCAGCGCCTGCGGGCGGCGGTGGAGCTGGCTCGGAGCCGGGCCGATATCCTGATCACCACCGGGGGCCTGGGACCCACCTGCGACGATCTGACCAAAAACATCCTGGCTGAGACCTTCGGGAAAAAGCTGATCTACGATGGGCACTCGGCCGGGCGCATCCGGGACTATTTTGCGCGCATGGGCCGCCCCATGACCGATAACAATCTCCAGCAGGCCATGCTGCCCGAGGGCTGTACGGTGCTGGACAACGACTGGGGCACCGCCCCCGGGGTGGCCTTCGAGGCGGGCGGCGTTCATGTGGTGATGCTCCCCGGCCCCCCCAGGGAGTGCCGGGCCATGTTTGAGCACCGGGTCGTCCCCTACCTGTCCGGGCTGACCGACGGGTGTATCCTCTCCCGGTCCCTGCGCTTTTTCGGCATCGGGGAGTCCGCCCTGGAGGCCCAGCTGCGGGACGACATGAACGCCATGACCAACCCCACCCTGGCCCCCTACGCCAAGGAGGGGGAGGTGGAGCTGCGCATCACCGCCCGGGCGGCGGACCAGGACCAGGCCCGGGCCCTCATCGCCCCGGTGGAGGAGGAGCTCCGGGCCCGGTTCGGCCCCCTGATCTACGGAGCCGACGTCTCCTCTCTGGAGGCGGCCCTTCTGCCCCAGCTCAGGGAGCGTGGCCTCACATTGGGCTCTGCCGAGAGCTGCACCGGCGGCCTCATCGCCAAGCGGTTCACCGACCTGCCGGAGGCCTCCGCCGTCTTCCGGGGGGGCGTGGTCAGCTACACTGACGCCGTGAAGCACGGCCTGCTGGGGGTTTCCCAGGAAATGCTGGACCAGTATGGCGCGGTATCCGAGCCGGTAGCCCGTGCCATGGCCCAGGGGGCCCGGCAGGCTCTGGACTGCGATCTGGCGGTCTCCACCACCGGCGTGGCGGGACCCGGCCCGGACGGCCGGGGCAACCCGGTGGGGTTGGTCTACGTGGGGCTGGCCGCCCCGGACGGCTGCTGGGTCCGCACCCTCCAGCTGGGGGGCATCCGGGAGCGGGTACGCACTGTAGCCGCCAGCAACGCTCTGGATATGGTCCGGCGCTGGCTCAGCGGCCTTACCATTCCTTCCTGTTGAAAAAGAGAGGAACCGGAGAAAGCTTTTATCCGCGCTTCTCTGAAGTTTGTGAGGAGTCTGGAGCAGATAGAAACCAAAAAAATGCGGTACGCGCATCCCGGCAGGATGTGCGTACCGCGTTTTGAACCGTCAGGACATCAGAGACTGATGGGCCTTGTACAGGAAGATGATGAACAGGATCCCCGCTACAAGCAGGACAATCGCCGCAATGACGGCTACCACCAGCGCCAGAAGACCCAGGATGGGAATAAAAGCCAGAGCCGTACAGATGATAGTCACCACCATACAGCCCATATAGAGCTTCCATACCCTCCGCCCATTGTCCGCCTGGTAGTGGTCGCCCTTATCTGCCAGCAGCGCACAGGCGCCGTTGCAGATATAGTAGAACTCCACCAGGCTCAAAATGGTGATGACGATGCCCAGCGGCGCCACGAAAATACTGACCACAGCCACTACCACGTTGATAATGGCGACCATAAAGGCGTTTTGGAGGCTGGGGTGGGCGGATTTTGCCGTATTTAGTCCCAGAATATGCAGGATCAGTCCTGCAATCGACAAAAACGCGCCCAAAAGGGGAATAAAGCTGAACAGACAAAAGATCTGGCCGAGGAAGATCAGATGCAGGCCCCTGCCTGCGGTGCGATAGGTGTCATACATGTCAAAAGGCTCCTTTCCCGCTCACTTGTTCTGCTCCCCCATCATATGCACATTCAGGTGGGGGTAGGTCATCTCGACGCCGTTGGCGTCAAAGGCCGCCTTGACCTGCTCCAGCAGGTCGAAATGGAGGTCCCAGTAGTCGGCGGTGGCGCACCAGACGCGGACCGTGTAGTCGATGCAGCTGTCCTGATAGGCCCCCACCCGGACGAAGGGCTCCGGCTTGGTCAGGGCCTTGGGGTGGGCGCCGATTACATCAGAAATCAGCGTCTTTACCTGCTCCGGCGGCGCGTCATAGGCGGCGGAGAAGGTAAGATCCACCCGCCGCTCCTCCTGGCCGGTATAGTTGACGATCTTGGCCTCCGCGATCTGACCGTTGGGGACGTAAATCATCTTATTGTCGGGAGTTTTGATTTTGGTGTAGACCAGCCCCACCTCCACCACCGTACCGCTGACGGAGCCTGCGTCGATGTAGTCGTCGGCCTTGAAGGGCTTGGAGACCAGCACCATGATTCCCCCCGCCAGATTGGACAGCGTCCCCTGGATGGCCAGGGAGACCGCCAATCCGGCCACGCTGAGGACCGCAATCAGGGAGGTCATCTCCACATTGAGCTCGCTCAGCACCAGAATGACGGTGATCAGCCACAGCACGACCCGCAGGGCCGAGCGGACGAAGGTGCGCAGCCCCCGGTCCACCTCCAGCCGCTGGAAGGTCCTGTCCAGAATGTGGAGGAGAATCCGCATCACCAGCAGGCAGGCGGCAAAGAGGAGCACAATACGGAGCACCCGCTCCAGATTCAGGTCTTGCAGGGTCAGCCAGACGCTCTCCATGGCGTCTGCCGTTTCCTCCGGGTTCCCCAGACCGGCAAGTACAGGCGTCATCGCCCTTCCTCCTCTCCGGCGGAGCGCCGTCCAGCCGCCGCCGGGTCTGCTCTGCCTCGTTTGATATCTCCATTGTACCACAGCCGCCGCTTTTCTACAAGTACCGGCAAAAAACGTCTCAGACTGAAAAAACGAGGCGATCCCGGGTGGGGATCGCCTCGTTTTATGGCAAAATCTTAGACCTCCTCGACGTCGATAACAACGCCGGAGCCAACGGTACGGCCGCCTTCGCGGATAGCGAAGCGCAGGCCCTTCTCGATGGCGATGGGGGTGATCAGCTCCACCTTCATGTCCACGTTATCGCCGGGCATGCACATCTCGGTGCCCTCGGGCAGGGAGATGACGCCGGTTACGTCAGTGGTACGGAAGTAGAACTGGGGACGGTAGTTGTTGAAGAAGGGGGTGTGGCGGCCGCCCTCGTCCTTGGACAGGACGTAAACCTGGCCCTTGAACTTGGTGTGGGGGTGGATGGAGCCGGGCTTGCACAGGACCTGGCCACGCTCGATGTCGGTCTTGGCCACGCCACGCAGCAGGCAGCCGGCGTTGTCACCAGCCTCGATGAAGTCCAGGGTCTTGCGGAACATCTCCATGGAGGTGACGACGGTGCTCTTCTTCTCCTCGGTCAGACCAACGATCTCGACGGTCTCGCCGGCCTTCAGCTGGCCACGCTCCACACGGCCGGTGGCCACGGTGCCGCGGCCGGAGATGGTGAACACGTCCTCCACGGGCATCAGGAAGGGCATGTCGGCCTTACGGTCAGGAGTGGGGATATAGCTGTCAACAGCGTCCATCAGCTCCTTGATGCAGGCATACT
>CANSQX010000091.1 GCA_947649225.1 uncultured Flavonifractor sp. | reverse complement strand
GATACCAACACGGACGGCGACGCCAACGTGGACGGCGATACCAACACGGACGGCGGCGCCAACGTGGACGGCGATACCAACACGGACGGCGACGCCAACGTGGACGGCGATACCAACACGGACAGCGACGCCAACGTGGACGGCGATACCAGCACGGACGGCGACGCCAACGTGGACGGCGATACCGGCGCGGACAGCGACGCCAACGTGGACGGCGGCGTGGAATCTCCGGAGCCCTCCGGGAGCCCCGAGCCCACTGAGACTCCGTCGCCCTCCGAGACCCCCGAGCCCACGCCCAACCCCGACGAGCTGGCGGCGGCTCTGGAGGCCGCGCTGGCAGCGGCGGCTCAGGCGCGGGTCCAGCCGTTCCTGGACGCTGTGGCGGCTCTGCCCGCTGAGGTCACCCGGGAGAACGTGGAAGAGGTTCTGGCACAGGCGGAGGTCTGCCAGGCCGCCTATGACGCCCTGGCCCCGGAGGACCTGGACCGCGAGGATGTCAGCGCCGCGCTGGCCGTGCTCGCCGGTCTGCTGGAGCAGGCTGAGACGCTGGAGGAGGTCCCTGAGGGGGCTGTGCCCGTAACGACCGCCGAGGAGCTTTTGGCCGCCCTTAAAGAGGACGGCGCTGTGATCGATGTACAGGCTGACATTTCCCTTGAGGGCAAACGTGGGGAAGAGGCTAATATCAGCCGTTCTGTCACCCTTATGTCCAGCAATGACAGCACGCTGACCGTCAAAAGCGGAACGCAAAGCATTGACATTCAGCGCGGAGGAACGCTTACACTGGAAGACGGCATCACCGTTTGCCGTGTAACGGTCGCTGCGGGCGGCGCGTTCGTCATGAACGGCGGTGCGATCAAAGGCAACAATACTGCCGGCAAATCCGGCGGAGGCGTTCTGGTTAACGGTACCTTTACCATGAACGGCGGTACTATCGCCGAAAACTCCGGATGGGGCGGCGGCGTATGTGTGGACGGCGGCACCTTCACGATGAATGGCGGTACCATTTCCCAGAATACTGGTACTCTGAACGGCGGCGGCGTGGCCATCAAAGGCAACGGCCGTTTCACCATGAATGACGGCGTCATCAGTGAGAACAAAGGTGACAATGGCGGCGTATCTGTCCAAAAAGGCGCCTTCGAGATGAACGGCGGCACGATCACCGGCAATACTGCCACCGGCAACGGCGGCGGCGTGCATGTCCCCTATAATCAGACCTTTACTATGAGCAACGGCGAGATCTCCAGCAACACTGCCTCCGGCAATGGCGGCGGCGTCTACACGGCTGGTAAGTTCAACATGACGGGCGGCACGATCACCGGCAATACCGCCTCTAACAGCGGCGGCGGCGTGCGTGCTGACACGCAGGCCATCGTCACCATTACCAACAGCACCATCAGCGGGAACCGCGCACAGCTCGGCGGCGGCGTGTACTCCGGCGCCGAGGCGGTGAAGGGCGAGGCTGGTCTCCGTATCTCGGACAGCGCCATCACCTCGAATACTGCAACCGCATCCTTCGGCGCTGGCGGTGTGTACTGTGTCACCAGCATCGACATCTCGGGCAAAATGGTCTTTTCTGGGAACACAAGATTGCAGATGCCCAGCGACCTCTATGCGAGTAAGGGAATCACAGTCAGCGGCGCTTTGGCCGAAGACACCCGCATTGGCCTGGAAATCTCTACAACGCAAAAAGATGGCGATACGTTGGCATCCGGTGTGTTGAACGAGGACGATCTGCCGAAATTCTACTTCCTCGATGAGGCGTACAGCGCTGTCTTTGTTCCCGCCGGGGACGAAACCGCCGCCTGCATCAAGCTGTCCAAGCTGCCCGAGGTGCGCTACACCGCTCCCGGCGGTTCCACCGAAACAGGCGAGCTGTTTGAGCTGTGGCAAAAGGCTGCTACGGGCAGCGGCGGCACTGTGACCCTGCTGCGGGACGTTACCATGGACGGCCGCACCCTTTCTGGGCTGCAGAGCGGCGTCACGTTGGATCTGAATGGCTCTGCCCTGGATCTGAACGGCGGGTTCCTCATGGTCGGCCATTATTCCACCGATGAAAACGGCAAACCGCAATATTTCCAAGGCAGTCTGACGCTGAAGGACAGTGCCGGCAGCGGCGTGCTCACCGGCGGCAAGGGCAGTTCCAACAAAGGCGGCGCGGTGTACGTGTACAACGGCACATTCACGATGGACGGCGGAGCCGTCAGCGGCAACAGCGCCACCTGGGGCGGCGCTGTGTACCTTTCCAATTCCTCCAGCAAGTTTATTATGAACGGTGGCACCATCAGCGGCAACACCGCCTCCTATGGCGGCGCGGTGTATGCCAACAAGGGCTCGTCCGTCACCATGAATGGCGGCGCCGTCAGCGGCCACACCATCAAATACTATGGCGGCGGTGTTTACGCCACTGAGAGCACGTTTACCATGAATGGCGGCGTGATCGAGAACAACCACGCCAGCAACGGCGGCGGCATCTTCATCCAGACTGGCGCCAAGGGCTATATTAATGCCGGTACCATCTCTGGGAACACCGCCAGCTGCAACCTCACCAGCGACGAGACCGTCTACCCCTACGGCGGCGGCGGCATCTACGTCAACGGCGGCAAGAGCGGCAAGGCCAACGGCGAGCTGCACCTGCTCAACGCGGTCATCACCGGCAACAGCGCGAAGAGCGGCGAGGGCGCGTCTGACAGCAAGTACGGCAACTTCGGCGCGGGCGTCGCCAACTGCCCCACCTCCAACGTGGTGGTCTACCTGTCCTCCGGCGGAGCCATCTACGGCAACGGCACAGACGCCTCCCAGGTGTTTGTGGACGGCGCGAAGGGGGCTGACCACCAGGTATTCCTGTCCGGCTATATGCTGGGCGGCACCCCCTACAACTGGACCGACGCCAAGGGCGATGCCCTGGCCAAGGTCGGCGAGTGGCAGACTCTGACCGGCACGGAGCAGGTCAACGCCTATAACACTGTGACCGGCATCCCGGCAGGGCTGGCCAGCGTGTTCATCACCGGCAACAGCTCTGCTATCTACGGCGGCGGCATCGGCAGCAACGGCAACGTCTATATCGGCAGCGATGAGGGCGTGCTGACGCTGAGCAAGAAGGTGGAAGGCCCCGCGACGGACAGCAGCTTTACCTTCACGGTCGAGCTGACCCGTGCGTCCGGCGACCCGTACACCGGTGTCGTGGTGGTCAACGGCCGGGAGCAGAAGCCCGACGAGGCGGGCAAGCTGACCGTCACCCTGGCGGCCGGCGAGACTGCCGTCCTGTCCAACCTGGCGGTTGGGACCAAGTATGCCGTCACCGAGGGCGCGAGCGGCGCGGCCGCGACCACCATCACGGTGAACGGCGAGGCTGCGGACAAGGCCGAGGGCACCATTACGGCGGAGTCCGAGGGCATTGCCGAGGTGACATTCACCAACAAGTACGAGCCCAAGCCCGGCACCGGCAGCCTGAGCATCACCAAGAAGCTCAGCGGCGGCGGCGAGGAGGCGGCCAAGAAGGTCTACACCTTCACCGTCACCGGCCCCAACGGCTACCGTGAGACCGTGACCATCACCGGCGCGGACACTGCCGTTCTGAGCGATCTGGAGCCCGGCAAGTACACCGTGACCGAGGACCAGACCGGCGCCGCGATCAGCGGCTACACCTGGAGCGTCGCTGGCGACAAGGCCGAGGTGGACGTGGAGGTCAACCAGACCGCCTCCGTGACGGTGACCAACACCTACACGCCCGACCAGCCGGTGCCCACCCCGACTCCGACTCCCACCCCCGGTCCCGACCCGGATCCCGATCCCGATCCCGACCCCCGGCCCACTCCGACGCCGAAGCCCACTCCGACGCCGAAGCCCGAGCCCGGGCCCGAGCCCGAGGATCCCGGTGAGCCCGAGGAGATTGACGAGCCGGACGTTCCTCTGGCGAACCCGCCTGAGGAGGAGATTCCCGAGGAGGAGGTCCCTCTGGCGAACGTGCCCGAGGAGACGGAGATCCTCGAGGAGGAGGTCCCCCTGGCTGATGTGCCCGAGACCGGCGACAGCATGGGTATGTGGCTGACCGCACTTCTGGCGTCTGCCGCAGGCCTGCTGGCTCTGCTGCTCGGCAAGCGCAAGGGGAACAAGGAGGCATAACGCCCCCTCGCAAGCCCAAGAGAGCGGGCCGCAGGAAGTTCCTGCGGCCCGCTCTCTTACGGCAAGGGGTGGGGGACGGTTCCAGCATTCCGGGACGGCGCGCAGGCAGCTGGAGGGACCTCAGACCGGATAAGCCGTGCAAAAGCGCATGAGCACGGCGGCGGCCTCCGCCCGGGTGGCAGGTCCCTGGGGGGAGAGAGTATCCGGGCCGCTGCCGGTAAGGATGCCCTGCTCCACGGCCCAGCGCACGGCGGACAGGGCGTAGGCGCTGACTGCGGCCCCGTCGGAGAAGCCGTCCAGGCTCCGGCTGGAGTCCGGCGTATTCGCGCAGCGGTGCAGCATCAGGGCCAGCTGCTCCCGGGTCACGCCGTCCTCCGGACCGAAGCGGCCGCCGTCATAGCCGTTCACAATCCCCGTCTCGGACGCCCAGGCCACGGCGGCGGCGCACCAGCTGTCCTCCGCCACATCGGAGAAGGATGCCTTGGCCTCCACAGCGGGCCGGCCCGCCCGGTTATAGAGGATCTGGGCCAGCATCCCGCGGGACAGGCCGTCCGCGGCGTTGAACCGGCCGCCGGAGCCGCTCATCAGGCCGTTCTCGCTCACATAACAGGCCGCATCATAGTACCAGTCGCCCTCAGAGACATCGGAGAAGGCGGGGGCGGGCTTTTGGGCGGACACCGGGTCCACCAGTTCGGCGGCAAAGGCGAAGAAGCCGTCCAGATCGGAGGTGAGGCCGTGCTTCTGGTCCCAGACCAGGGCCGCGTCCACGTGTTTCCCCTGGTTTTGCAGGGCGGTGGCCAGGTTGAAGAAGACGGGGTGGGGCGTGACCAGATCCACGGAGCCGGTGCGCATAAACCAGTTCTGGCAGACGGTGGCGTCCTTAGCGCCCTCACCGGTAATGAAATACATGGGATCGACGGAGTTGCGCTGGAGCTCGATCAGGTCCAGATACTCCTGGGAGATCGCGATATTCCGGTGCTCGCGGATCCAGTCCTGGCCGAAATTGGTGAACACGGCGGCGTACTCGTCCGCCTTGCCGAAGGAGAAGCTGGAGGCGTTGGCGTAGGGGGAGTAGCGGTCGCCAATGGTGGCGTTCACGATGCCGTTCCCAACCATGGCCTCGTCGGGGGCGTTGAGGGGCCGGTCATACTGCATGTCCAGCAGGTTGGCGGAGTTGAAGTGCTCCTCGCCTACCACGTAGGCCCAGAACTCGGACCAGGTTCCCTCGATGTCCACCACCAGATCGGGGTTTTCCGCATCATAGACGGGCTTGATCCAGTCCCGGGAGGCGTCGGGGGTGCCGTACATGGGGTTGGCCGCCAGATCCTCGGCCAGATAGGCCTCGATCTGCGCCCGGCCGCCCAGGCCGTTCAGGAATTTCAGGGCGCTCTCCTTGAGGTAGACCATCAGGTAGTCCTCATAATTGTCCGCCGTGAGCAGGTCGCCCTTCTTGATGGTATCGCCCACGTCAAACTCGGCCTTGATGCCCAGATCGGCCTGATAGGCGATGAACGCCTGGGTCAGTGCGGTGTTGATCGCGTTGGCATCCTTCACGCCGGAGAGGTCGCCCCAGCGCTCCCACGCGATGGCGGTGTCGCCCCAGGCGCGGGTCATCACCGGGCAGCTGGGGAAAGCCGCAAACACATCGTCCCGGCCGGGGGCCGCGCCGATCTCCTCCAGGTAGGAGGCAAAGAAGGGGGAGTTGCCGGAGGAGCCCAGCATGACCGTGGCGCTGCCGCCCGAGCTGGTACCGGCGGCGAAGATGTGCTCCTTGTCGCCTGGAATCACACTGGCGTTGGTCTCGTAGCGCAGGTAGCGGAGAGCGGCCTTCAGGTCCGCGATGGGGTAGGGGAGCTTGCCGTCGTTGGTGTAGCCCTCCTCATCCGGCGTGCCCACAAAGCAGTTGGCTGCGCCCCGCATACCGGGCTCCACCACCACCCAGCCCTGGGACAGGGCCCGGCCCACCAGTGTGTCAACCGTGCCGCCTCTAGCGGACAGTGCGCCGGGGTCGCCCACCGGGCGGCCGGCGTCGCCGCCCCAGGGGTTGTAGAACAGGATGGGGGCGGAGGCCACGGCCTTCTCGTCGAACACCGCCCCGTTATAGCTGACGGGGACCTTGACGTTCAGCTTGAAGTAGTCCTCCGAGGGGGCGTCCCCCCAGGTGAGGCCGGTGATGGGCCGGGAGGCGTAGGAGGCCTGGTAGGTCTTGAATACCAGGGCGCCGGGGAAGTTCTCATTGTCCGAGACGGTGTACTCCCCCTGATAGGCCGCTTCCGGGTCGAAGATCAGGGGGTCGTCCTCCGCCGCCAGGGCGGGGGCGAACGCGGTCAGGGAGAGGGCCATCACGGCGGTCAGGAGCAGCGCTGCCAATCGTTTCATCGGAACTGGTCTCCTTTCATCGTAAAGGGAGGGGCCGGATGTGCGCCGGGGTATGGTGCACATCCGGCCCTTCAGGGAAAAAGGGGTGTAAGTAGTAAGCAGGCACAGGGGGCTCAGACGCCCAGCACGAGGGGTGCGACGGGGACGATAAAGGCCAGCATGACCACGAAGGAGAGGACCACAAACATGAGGTTGGGCCGGATGGTATTGCGCATGGTCACGTGGCCCGGCCCAAAGATCAGGGGCATGGGGGCGCAGGCGGCGGGGGTGAGGGTAGCCATGGCGGCGGCATAGCCGATGATCATGGCCACCATGCCCAGGTGGATGGAGCCGCCGCTGAGGAGGGCCACGCCGATGTTGAAGAACAGGGTCATGGTCACCACGTTGGACAGGAAGTTGGTCATAATCAGGGCCGCGATCACCAGGATCACCACCACCACGAAGGGGGGCACGCTGGAGAGCAGGGGCTGGAGCGTATTGGTCATCCAGACGTTGATGCCGGTGAGCTCAGAGGTGATGGGAGTGGACATCACGCAGACCACGCCGGCGAAGATAATGGCGCCCATGGGCAGGGACTTCAGGGCGGAGGGCATATCCAGCACGGGCTTGCCGCCCACCCGGATGATGCACAGGGCGGCGCAGGCCAGGATAGCGGGCACCACCACGCCGCAGGTGGTCCAGTAGCTGCCGAAGGCGGGCAGCACGCTCTTGAGCACCTCGGGCAGGATGATCAGGGCGATGGCCAGCAGGAAGACCACCACGGAGATCTTGCCCCGCAGGTCCAGCTTGGGGGCGTTTTTCCGCTCGGCCTCCACGTCGTAGTTGTTGTAGACCGACACGTCGGGCTTCCAGAACCGCACGCAGATCATGATGACGATGAACATCAGGATGGCGAAGGGGATGCCGATGGTGAACCACTGGGTGTAGGACACGGTAATGCCCAGCTGGGCGGACATCATGCCCATGAGGATGAGGCAGGGGGCGTGGGCGATGGGGGAGGCGATGGAGATCACCACGTCCACCCACATAATGCCCATGAACATGCAGGTGTAGAAGGAGTCGCCCTTCTTCAGGCCCAGCTTCTCACACAGCACCTGGGCAATGCCCACGTAGATGACGGCCAGAGACAGGTTGTCCATGAACATGCCCAGCACCAGCATGGAGGCGAAGAACATGTAGATGAACACATAGGGTCGGTTGTGGACGATCTTCCGGGTGATGAACCAGTTGCAGACCTTGTTGATGACGCCGGTCTGCATCAGAGCGTAGTTCAGGATCATGAACACGATCATGGTGATCACCGAGAAGTGGCCCATGGACCCGGCCCACACCGCGTTGGCGGTCATGGACCCCGTCATGATCAGCAGGGCCAGGAACAGGATGGAGGTCCAGTGGGTGTTGACGGTGAGCCACAGGTACAGGGTGGCCACCGTGACCGCCAGGGTCCGGACGCCGATCTCGGTCAGCCCGTTGGTGGGCTGTACCCCGAAGGCAATCACCAGACCCAGCACCAGGGCGATCAGGTAATGGAGGTACGACTTCTTGCTTTCTGACATTGCTTCTCCCTCTCTCTCATGGGGAGCCGGCCGGACGCAGCCGGGCAGGCCGCCCGGGGGCGCTACGGCAGCTGCGCGTCCGGCTCCGCAAAATTACGGCAGAGATCTGCCGGCTCAACGGCGGCGGCGCGGGATGCGTCACACGCCGAAGCGCTCCTTGTTGTAGCGGTCGATCTCGTCGAGGATGACGGGCTCCACCTCGGGGAAGATGGTGCCGGGGCCGCCGTAGGTGTAGCTGGGGAGGAAATGGGGCAGGCTTCCGTAGGCGTCCAGGGCCCGGCGGACCTCGGTGCGGATCTCCGCCTCGGTGGCGCCCTTGTGGTCGATGGCCGAGTCGATGCCCCCCATCAGGGCCATGCGGCCGCCCAGCTTCTCGGTGATGGCCGGGATGTCGTTGGTGGGCAGAACCCCCTGCCAGATGTCCACGCCGATGTCGGCCAGATCCCCGGCGATGGGCTCGCAGAAGGAGTCGGAGTGGTGGACCACCAGCACGTTGTTGGCGTGGAGGTAGTCGTAGAGCTTCCGGTAGGGCTCCTTGAAGAACTCCCGCCAGGTCTCGGGGGCCATGAACAGGCTGGTCTTGCTCCCGAAGTCGTCGTGGGAGAGGATGGCGTCGGGGTGAAGGTTTTCCACGATGAGTTTCATGTAGGTCAGGCGGTACTCGGTGATCACGTCGATGAGCTCGTGGACCTCGTCGGGGTTGGTGAGGAGGCTGCACAGGGTGTCCTCGAAGGTCATGAGCATGTGCATCTGCTCAAAAATGCCGGTGCCCATGATGGTCATGGACAGGTACTCGCTGGAGTCGATGGCCGCCTTGTTTTTCAGGGCGGTCTCCCAGCCCTCAGAGCAGTTGGCCCGCAGGTCGGGGACCTTCACGTACTCCTTCCACTCCTCAATGTCCTGGATGATCTGGTTTTCCGCCGTGACGATGGGGGTGGCGGCGGGCTGGTCCTCCGGGAAGCTGATGTAGGTGCCCCAGCGGTCGTAGGAGTTGGTACCGCGGATGCGGTTGCCCCGCACGTACTGGAATACCGGATCGCCGCCGATAGGCTTGAAAGCGGTATAGCAGTTGGTGAGGCGGTCAGGCTTGCCGTCGGGCTTGATGGTCTCCAACAGGTTTTCTCTGCGTGTCAGCATGGTCAATTCCCCCAAAATGCTTTGTTTTTTCATTTTTATCCCTGGCATATTGCCACAATACTTGACAGCGTGTATTATATCATCTGTAACCATGTCCCGCAAATGGGCATCCCGACTGTCTGTAATTCCAAAACGTCATTGGACAGTACGGCATTTTCCTATATAATTTATACATAACTATCCGGTAAGTGTTGAGCAGGGAGGGAAAGGCTGTGCGGGAAATCAATCTGTACCACCTCCAGCTGATGGATCTGGAGCTGTTTCTCAACGTGGCGGACTGCGGGAGCTTTACCAAGGCCGGGGAAAAGATGTTCATGACCCAGTCCTGGGTCAGCAAGCGGATCAACCTGATGGAGCGGGAGCTGGGGCTCAGCCTCTTCAGCCGCAACAAGCGGGAGGTAACGCTCACCCCGGCGGGGCGGGCGCTGGAGGAGCGGCTGCGGCACATTACCGGCGACATCTTAAGCGCCATCCAGGCCGCCCATACCGCCCAGACGGGGGTGTCCGGCTCGCTGCGGCTGGGCTTCCTGGAGTGGGGCACCATTGTGTTTCTCCAGCAGCTGGAGCGGTTTATGAAGCAGAACCCCCAGCTCTCGGTGGAGATCTACCGCCAGCAGTTCTCCGACCTGCGGGACAATATTTCCAGCGGGCGGGTGGATCTGATCTTCACCATGTCCTATGACTGCGGCCAGTTTTCCGCCGAGCAGTACAACCAGCTCCATGTCCAGCCGGTGCCCATGGTGGCCTATATGCAGAAAAACCACCCTCTGGCAGGGCGGCGGCTGCTGGAGGTGGAGGATCTCCGGGCCGAGCCCCTCCTGATGGTGGACCAAAAATCCTCGTCCGGTTACGGCAGCTATGTCCACCAGCTCTTCCAGGCCCACAATATTCGCCCCCTCATTGCCCACTATGCCAACGACGGCGGCGCCCATATCGGCAACGTCCTGCTCAATAAGGGCATTCTGCTGGCCAGTCAATACTTTCTGGAGAACTCCTGGGAGGACCAGATCGCCCGGGTCCCGATCCGGGGGGCCGATCTCTACGTCTCCGCCATCTGGCGCAAGCAGAACACCAACCCGGTGCTGCATAAATTTTTGGCGGACATCGCCGGAGACGCCGCCGTCCATCTGGAGGAGCCGTGAGGCGGGCTGCCGCCTCGGGGGCTGCAGGGAGACGCGGCAGGCCGTGCGCTCCTGTGGAGGCGGGACTTTTGGGAAAGGCTGCGGATGGGCGTTCGCGGAGGCCGCCAGGCGGGCGCACTGTGCAGCCAGAACCGCAGGGTGTGCTCCTGTGGGGGGTATATGATGGACGGGAGCAAAAATTTCGGACGTTCTCACATTCCATGATTGACAATCTCCGGCGATTGTGGTATCATAATCGTCAGATTTGGTTGGAGCTTCGGACGTGGAGAGATGTCCGAGTGGTTTAAGGAGCCGGTCTTGAAAACCGGTGACTCGAAAGAGCCGTGGGTTCGAATCCCACTCTCTCCGCCATATTTATCCGAGTATTGTCTTTCATTGTACCGGTAATCCTTAATATATGAATGTTCGGAGAAGTACCCAAGTGGCCGAAGGGGCTCCCCTGCTAAGGGAGTAGTGTGGGAAACCGCAGCGAGGGTTCAAATCCCTCCTTCTCCGCCATGAAACCCGCAAACTGTTGCAAGACAATGGTTTGCGGGTTTTCTATTTGCTTTTTCCGCACTCTTGATTGGCCGCACGGCACGCTTGATTTTTCGGAAAAATTTGACAAATCAGGATTGTTGAAAAATGGCTAAAATCAAGATGAAGCACAGCGTCACGGTTGCGGACACGTTCGCGGACTTCCTCACTGGAAAGAAAGCGGCGTGGGTCAGTGAAAAGACCCTTGCCACCTACGGACAGCACTTTTCCGCTATCAGCAA
>CANSQX010000090.1 GCA_947649225.1 uncultured Flavonifractor sp. | reverse complement strand
CCAAACTTGATAGACTCTGCAATTCAATTTGTGCGTCTGACGGCCGCCACGGAGATGACGCGCCGCGTTTTAGATGTTTGGTTGAATCGGTGCGGAGCAGGGGCGGCTGATAGCCGCCCGGGCGTTGCACCGGTTCGGCCAAATATCTATCCACGCGGCGCATGGAAGCTCGTGGCGGCATAGAGCGCACCGAGCAAAACGCTTCTGCTATCAAGTTTTGCGAGGTAACAATCGCTCGGCGGGCGGCCTGGGGCCGCCGTTGGTCACGAAAAGAAACATCCGAACCGGCGAGTAACGACTGCCGATCAGGGAGGCCCCGAAAACCGTACCGGCCGCCCAACCCCGGGTCCAGGGCCGGAGCCCTGGCGTCTCTTTGCTACTTTCTCCACGGGGAGAAAGTAGGCCCCCGCGGCAGCGGAGCCCCGCAGGGGGTATCCCTGCAAGCCCCCGCCGGAGGTTCCGGCACCCCCGAAGGGCTGGAAGCCCTCGCCCTCCGCCGGAGGTCCCGGCGTTCTCATTGTTTCACGTGAAACACTGCTCACCCCAGCCAGGCCTTTAGCTGCCGCCATGCCTCCAAAGGGTTATAGGCCTCCAGCAGCTCCGATCCGGCAGGCAGGCGGCTCACATAGAGCTGCAAAAAATATTCCGTCTCATCTACGCCCTCGCGCTGGGGCAGCTCCGCCAGATAGGCCCGGGCGGCGGCGTTCTGGTGCTGGTTATAGAGGGCCCGGACATGGTTCAGGCTGCTCATAGCCCGCATAATGCCGCCCGCCTCCTCCAGCCGGCTCCGCGCCTCCACGGCCTCTCCCTGTGCCTGAGTAATCTGCGCCTCCAGACCGGCAATCTGTTCCTCCAACGCCGCCGTCTGCTCCTTGAGGGCGTCCCGCTCCGCCAGGATCTGGTCCAAGGTCTGGACAGCGGAGTTGGAGCTCAGCGTCAAATCATTCAGCGCGGTCTGGTTGGCCCGCTGTTGGCTGAAATAGGCCATCAGCAGCAGCAGGAAGGCCGCGGCAAAGAGAATCACCAGATAGAAGAGGACCGGATTGCGTTTGCGGGGGCGCTCATGCTCCGCGTCGTGCTGAAGCTGCCCCTGATCGTTCTGCTCGATATTGCTCAACCGTCCCGGCCTCCTTCCGCAGCGTCCGGGCTCCGCCCCTCCAGCTTATCCAGCAGAAGCGTCAAGTCCTCGTCATTATAGAACTCCACCTCCAGCTTGCCCTTCTTCGGGCCCATGGTGATGGAGACCTTCCGGCCCCAGCGGCTGGAGAGCTCCTTGGCCGCCGCGTCCCGGTAGATCTTCATGGGGTCCACCGGCTTCTCGCCGCCATGCTCCTCCAGCTCCTGCTCCTGGGCGGCCAGACGCTTGGCCAGCGCCTCGGTCTGCCGGACCGACAGGTCCTCATCCACCACCTTCCGGGCTAGTTTCTTCTGCACCTCGGCCCGGGGGACCGAGAGCAGGGCCCGGGCATGTCCGGCGGACAGGCGGCCCGACTCCAGCATCTGGCACACCGCATCAGGGAGCGCCAGCAGGCGCAGAGCGTTGGCCACGGCGGGCCGGGACTTGCCCACCCGCTGGCCCACCTCCTCCTGCGTAAGCCCGTACTCCTCCATCAATACCTTGAAGCCGGAGGCCTCCTCCATGGGGTTCAGGTCCTCCCGCTGGAGATTTTCAATGAGGCCCAGCTCCATCACCTTGCGGTCGTCGGCCTCGATCACCATGGCGGGCACCTCGTCCAGACCGGCCAGCTTGGCCGCCCGCCAGCGCCGCTCCCCGGCGATGATCTGATAGTAGCCGGACTGGAGCCGGCGGACAGTGAGGGGCTGAATCATGCCGTGGAGCCGGATGGAGTCGGCCAGATCCTGGAGGCTCTCCTCGTCGAAGCGCTTGCGGGGCTGCCGGATTCCCGGCTCTACCTGGGAGATGGGGAGGGTCACAGAGCCGCCCTCCTGGGACTGGAGGGCGGCGTCGCCCAGCAGTGCGCCCAGGCCCCGGCCCAGCCCGCGGTCCTTATTTGCCATATCATCACTCCTTCGGGTTGGGCGCGTTATGCGCCATGAATTCCTGCGCCAGGGCGGCGTAGGCCTCCGCCCCCCGGGAGAGGGCGTCGTAGGCCGACACCGGCTTGCCGTAGCTGGGGGCCTCCGACAGGCGGACGTTCCGGGGGATCACCGAGGCGTAGACCTGCCCCGGGAAGTGCCGCTTGACCTCCTCCGCCACCTGGAGGGACAGGTTGGTCCGGCCGTCATACATGGTCAGCACCACTCCCTCCAGCGCCAGCGACGGATTGAGAGACCGCTTCACAATGCGGATGGTGGAGAGCAGATCGGACAGCCCCTCCAGCGCGTAGTACTCGCACTGAACCGGAACCAACAGCGTATCCGCCGCACAGAGCGCGTTGAGGGTCAGCAGCTCCAGGGAGGGGGGGCAGTCAATAAACACATAGTCATAGGGCTCCCCCACCCCGCTGAGGGCATGTTTCAGGAGATACTCCCGCCGGTCCATGCCGATCATCTCCACCGTGGCCCCGGCCAGCGTCTTATTTGCCGGGAGTACGTCCCCATAGGGGGTGGTACAGATGGCCTTGGCCGGATCGATGCCCTGAATGAGCACGTCGTAGATGCTGGGGGACGCGGTGGTCTTGTCCACCCCCAGGCCCGACGTGGTGTTCGCCTGGGGGTCGAAGTCGCACACCAGGACCCTGGCCCCCAGCGCCTGAAGTGCGGCCGTCAGATTGACGCAGGTGGTGGTCTTGCCCACGCCGCCCTTCTGGTTTACAATCGCAATCGTCTTTGCCATAGCGTTACCTGCCTTTACCGCCGCGCCGGTGCACGGCATGGTGGGCGCCGGATCCGGGACTTCCGGATCCGGCGCCTGTCAAATGGGCAGTGCCTATTATATAGCCATTGACGCCACAATTCAACCGCAAAACAGAAAATATCCCGCCCGCCCGGGGTCGGAGAGAGAAAAAATAAGGGCCGCCCGCCTTAAAAAGGCCGGTGGACGCCAAGGCGGAGGCCTGGACGGCTTTTGCGCAAAGCAATGTTTCACGTGAAACACCGGGCAGGGAAGAGGGGAGCGGGCGCATTCCTCCCCGGAGACGAAAACGGGCCGCAATGTTTCACGTGAAACATTGCGGCCCTCCCATAGGCAAACTGCCGCTCAAGAGGATCCGACGGAGCGGGACTGCTTGGGGATCCGTATGGTGAGGAGAATCGCGTCCGGCGTGTCCTGCTGGTCGCAATTCGCCTCTACCCCCGCGCTCTTCATGATGGAGACCCCCCGCTGGATGGTGTTCAAAAAAATTCGGACATCCTTAATGATGTAGGTGGTAGGGCGGCGCTTCACCGGGGGCGCAGGCGCATTCAGCAGGGACTCCACATACTGCTCCGTAAGAGACACCGTCAGTTGGGCATCCACAATGTGCTGGGCCGCCGCCCACTGGAGCTCCGGATCGCTCTCCAGGCGGAGGAGGGCCCGGGCGTGGCGCTCCGTGCAGCCGTTCTCCCGCAGGTGGAGCAGCACCTCGGGAGAGAGGCGCAGCAGCCGCAGCTTATTGGCCACCGCAGACTGCGACTTGCCCAGACGGCGGGCCGCCTCCTCCTGGGAGAGGCCGTGGGTACGGATCAGCTGGGCCAGGGCGGCCGCCTCCTCAAGAAAATCCAGGTCCCGGCGCTGGAGATTCTCGACCAGGGCCAGCACCGAAGAGCGCTCCCCGTCCGCGTGGACCAGAATGCAGGGCACCTCGGTCAGTCCCGCCTGGCGGGCCGCCCGCAGGCGGCGCTCCCCAGAGATGAGCTCATAGCCCCCCGGCGTCCGGCGGACCGACAGGGGCTGCAAAATCCCGTGCTCCCGAATGCTGTCCGCCAGCTCCTTAAGACCCTCCGGCTCAAAGGAGCGGCGGGGCTGGGCCGGGTTGGGCGTGATGCCGTCGACCGGCAGATAGAGGACCCGGCCGCTCTCATACAGACCCCGTCTGCGCAGCAAGGCCATCGCAATCCCTCCTTCTCTTCTGTATCGGATAACCATATTTTACCACATCTACAGGCAAAAGAAGGGGAACAGCGTCGAACGGGACATTCTTTTTTCCTGGGGAGCCGCCCAGGCCGGTCCGGCAGCTGCCGCCGGGGAAGAGAACGGGCCGGGGTTGGCGTCTGCTTGAAAGCCGGCAATCTGCGCAGCGGCAAGGCATTCTTCCGTCCGGCAAGCGGATTTGAGGCGGGAATCCCGACGGATTGCAGCCGGACCCTAGAGGGCGTCTTCAAACATCCAAAACACTGCCCTGGCGGCATCTTTTGCTGCCAGGCAGCGTTGCTTTGCCTGACAGCAGAATCTGCCCCAATCCAGTATTCTGTCAGTTTGAAGACACCCTCTAGGCCCGCAGAAAGCCCTTGCCGAAAATCTCGCTGGAGTTTGTCACCAGCAGGAAGGCCCTGGGATCGTTCTCCTTCAAATAGCGGCGGAGCACCACCGCCTGCCCCCGGGACAGCGCCGTGAGAATCAGCCAGTGCGTCTCGTGCGTATAAGCCCCCCGGCCCTCCCACACCGTGGCGCCCCGGCCCAGCATCTGGGTGATAAAGGTACAGATGGGCTCCGGGTTGGAGGTGATGATCGTAACGCTCTTGCGGCGGTTCAGCGACTCGATCACACTGTCCACCAGCACCGATTTCAGGGCCAGGCCCAGCAGGGAGAACAGCCCCGCCTCAATTCCAAAGAGAAACAGAGCCGCCGCCGCAATCACCACGTCGCACACCAGCAGGGCGCGGCCCACGTCCAGACCGGAGAATTTCTTCAGGATCAGGGCCGCAATGTCGGTGCCGCCGGTGGAGGAGTCGATATTAAAGAGAATCGCCGAGCCCAAAGCGGGGAGAATCACCGCGAAAAAGAGCTCCAGCATCTTCTGATTGGTGAGGGGGGCGGACAGGGGGCAGATCCACTCGAAGACCTGCACCAGGCCGGAATAGAGCAGGGAGCAGTACACCGTGCGCAGGCCAAAGCTCCGGTTGAGAAAGAGAAAGCCCAGCAGGAGAAAGGCCACGTTGATCACCCCGTTGAAGACCGAGGGGGAGAGGGTGGGGAAGATCCGCCCCAGCAGAATGGCCAGGCCCGAGACGCCCCCCATGGAGAAGTGGTTAGGGAATTTGAAAAAGTAGACCCCCGCAGAGACCAGGGCCGTCCCCAGGGTCATGAGAAGGAAGTCGCGGACAGACTGCTTCATGTTCATAGCGTTTCTACCTCCGGCACGGGCGCGGCTGCAAATTAACAGACCCGGACTTGTTCAGGACGCCCGCTGGGCCTGGACGGCGCTCCAGACGTCGTAGTGGAGATCCCCGCCCGGACCCGCGGGGATGTTCCCCACCCGCCAGAGCGACACCCCGGTAATCCCGAACATCCGGGCCAGGGCGATCTTGTCGGCGACGCTCCGGGCGTCCTCGTACCACAGGCGGCAGCGGCCCCCGCCGTCCGTGGTGTAGAGGGCGCTGGGGTTGCGGTATTTCCCATCATAGGTGATCACCGTATCGGTCTGAGCCAGACGCTGGGCGATGACGGAGGGGGAGGGGTGGTAAATCGTGGAGTCCAGCAGAATTCCCGACTCGTCCACCGAAAAGCCCGCCGAGCTAAACGAGATGGCCAGCGCCAGCTTGCTCCGGTCCTCCACCCCGGTGTCCGGATCCGTGACCGCCCGCAGGGCCGCATAGACGCTGGGGAAGGGGGTCACCGGGGAGTCGGTGCGGGCCGTGCCCACATAGCCCTCGGGCACCGAGGGCCACTGGTAGTCGTGGGCCATGAGAATCACCTTGTCGCTCACCGCCCCAATGGCCCGGTAGTCGTAGCCCGTATACCAGGTATCCGGCTGGACGCAGACATAGAGGGTCTTGTCCGCCGGAAGGGCGGCGCGCAGCTCCTTCAAAAAGAGCGGGTATTGGGCCCTCAGCGCCTCCCCCTTGAGGGCCTCAAAGTCCAGGGTGATCCCGGCGTAGTCCGCCGCGGCCTCCGTGATGGCGGAGACGGCGGCCGACCGGGCCTCCGGCGTGGCGATGAGCGCGGACACCGTGGAGGTCTCGGTCCCGCCGGGCAGCGTCGCCGTACCGGCGGCGCTGGCGTAGAGGTTCAGATGATAAGGAAGGCCGTGGGCCCGGAAATAGTCCGTAGCGGGGGAGGGATCGGCGGGCTTCACCCAGTCGTTGCCGTTTTCCGCCGTACTGTTCACCCAGGGACCCCGCTCCGGATCGTACTCCATCCGGGCCCAACCCACGCTGACCGCGTCCATGTCCGCCGTCAGGTTGATCTGGGCGTAGGAGGAGAAAGCATAAAAGCCGTGGAGCCAGTCCACCCGGGCGTGATACCGCTCGTAAACCCGGACCAGCATGGCGGCGGCCTCCTCCCGCTTGGCCGAGAAGTCGGGCTTGAAGCACAGCGTCCCGTTCTGGGCGATCCCGGTGATCATGCCGATGTCATAGGCAATGGCGATGTAGCCCCGGTTCCGGCTCACGTCGGAGAAGGGGAGGGGGGCGTCCGCCAGGGACTGGGCCAGGGCGTCGTACCCCAGGGCCCGGACCAGCATCACCGCCATCTCCTCCCGGCTGATGGCGTCGTCCGGACGGAAAAAGCCGCTGGGAGCCATCACGCCGTGGGCCCGGGCGGCCTCCACCGCGCCAAAGCACCACTTGGAGGCCGGACAGTCCGGATAAGAGGGGGACGCCGGGGCCCACGGCTCCCAGCCGAACATGCGGCACAGGATGGTGACAAACTCCCCCCGGCTCAGCTCCCGCCCCACCCCGAAGGAGCCGTCGGGATAGCCGGTGATGAGGCCCTGTGCACCGGCCTTCTCAATGGCCTGCGCGGCCCAGGTGTCCGCCGTGTCGCTGTAGGCCAGGGCGGCGGGGGAGAGGGGAGAGGCGCTCAGCAGCAGAAGCAGAGCCAAAAGCGCGGGCAGAATACGGGATTTCATGGGGCGCTCCTTTCCATCATTCCGGGGCCCGGAGGGGACCCCATAGGGCGGTTTGGGCAAATTCACCAGAATCGGGAAAACTCACCCCCTATTTTAGCAGACCCCGGGGCCGGAAACAACAAAATTTTTCAAAAGGGGGTGACGGGCGGGATTCTTTCTGGTACAATGAAGCCAGAAGCCCCGGCAGGGAGTACAGAGAGATGGGAGCGGCGTATTATGGAGCTTTTGGAGCAGCGCATCCGGACGGATGGTAAGGTTCGCGGCGGCGAGGTCCTGAAGGTGGACAGCTTCCTCAACCACCAGATGGACGTGGCCCTCTTCCAGGAGATGGGCAAGGAGTTTTTGCGCATCTTCGGGGACTGCGGGGTGACAAAAATCCTCACCATCGAGGCGTCGGGCATCGGCATCGCCTGCATCGCCGCCCAGTATTTCAACGTGCCCGTGATCTTCGCCAAGAAGAGCAAGACCCGCAACATCGACGGGAACGTCTACACCTCCAAGGTGGAGTCCTTTACCCACGGCAAGGTCTATGATATCATCGTCGCCAAGGAGTTTTTGCGCCCCGAGGACCGGGTGCTCCTCATCGACGACTTTCTGGCCAACGGCAGCGCCCTCCAGGGCCTCATCACCCTGGTCCGGGACGCCGGGGCCACCCTGGTGGGGGCCGGTATCGCCGTGGAAAAGGCCTTCCAGCCCGGCGGCGGCCTGATCCGCGGCATGGGCGTGCGGGTGGAGTCCCTGGCCCGTATCAAGTCCATGAGCGAGGAGGAGGGCGTCTCCTTCTGCTGAGCGCCTGCTTCCCACCTCCAGGCCCACCGCCTGGACCGGATTTTTCGACCCTCTGACAATGCAAGTCCCCGCTGCCGCAGGCAGGGATCCCCGCGATCCCTGTGATGAGCGGATACCCACCGGGGGAGCAGCGCCGCTCCCTCCTGCGGTCACGGAGAAAAGGCTCCGGCTGACAGCCGTTTTTACATAGTCGCTTATCTGGATTGGAACCGTAAAGGAGGATATTATGAAAAAGAAACTGCTTGCTCTGCTCCTGGCCTGCGGGATGATCCTGGGCCTGGCCGCCTGCGGCGGCGGGAACGATCAGGGCTCCGCCGCCACACCGCCCCCCGCCGGAGACAACGAGCCCGCCGGGGACGCCGGAGGATCCGCCCCCGAGGGCAAGACCATCAAGGTGGGCATCATCTGCATCGGCGACGAGAACGACCAGGGCTACACCTATAACTTCATCCGGGGCGTGGACGACGCCACCGCCGCCCTGGCCGCAGAGGGCATCACCGTGGAGTGGGTCAAAAAATACAACATCGGCGAGGACTCCAGCTGCGAGGACGCCAACATCGAGCTGGCTGAGGAGGGCTGCCAGCTGATCATCAACAACTCCTTCGGCTTCGAGGACTACATGCTCAAGGTGGCCCCCGACTACCCTGAAATCGAGTTCATCGCCTGCACCAACCTGAACTCCTCCTTCTCCGACCTGCCTAACGTCCACAACGCCTTCGCCAACATCTTCGAAGGCCGCTACCTGGCCGGTGTGGCCGGAGGCCTCAAGCTCCAGGAGATGATCGACAGCGGCGACCTCACCCCCGAGCAGGCCGTCATCGGCTACGTGGGCGCGTTCCCCTATGCCGAGGTCATCTCCGGCTTCACCTCCTTCTACCTGGGCGCCCGGAGCGTGTGCCCCTCGGTCACGATGAAGGTCAAGTATGTGAACTCCTGGTCCAACGCCACCGAGGAGGCCAACGCCGCCGCCGCCCTGGCCGACGAGGGCTGCGTCCTCATCGGCCAGCACTCCGACAACACCACCCCCGCCACCGCCGCCCAGTCCGCCGGGGTCTACCACTGCGGCTACAACAACGATATGACCGGCGTGGCCCCTGAGGCCTCCCTCATCTCCTGCCGCATCGACTGGTCCCCCTATTTCCAGTACGCCATTAAGGCCGTGGTGAACGGGGAGTCCTTCGACAAGGACTGGACCGCAGGCTATGCCGACGGGTCCGTGGCCCTTACCACCCTGAACGAGGCCATCGCCGCCCCCGGCACCGCCGGCAAGCTCGCCCAGGTGGAGGCCGACCTGGCCAGCGGCGCCGTCCACCCCTTCAGCGGGCCCTGGACCGGCACCGGCACCGCCTTCGGCGCCGACGCCCCCGACACCAAGGACATGCCCGAGGGCGAGTTCTACGACGAGTCCAACGTGGCCGCCGGAATGACCTCCGCCCCCTCCTTCTACTGGATCATTGACGGGATCGTGGAGGAGTAATCCTTTTCTCAGGTACGCTCAAGGGAGAGCCAGACCCACCGGCTCTCCCTTTATGTGCCATATCCTTTATGCGCCATATATCATGAAGAAGGAAGGAAAAGAAGTATGAAAACCAAGCTGCTCAGCCTGCTGCTGGCCGCCGGAATGATCCTGGGGCTGGCCGCCTGCGGAGGCGCCGATCAGGGCTCCGCCGCCACGCCGCCCCCCGCCGGAAACAACGAGCCCTCCCAGACCACCCCCGATACCCCGCCCGAGACTCCAGACGGGGACTCGGGCGATCGCCAGTCCATCAAGGTGGGCCTGGTCTGCAACGGCGACGAGAACGACCAGGGCTACACCTACAACTTCATCCGCAGCACTGAGCTGGCCTCCGCCGCCCTGGCGGAGGAGGGGATCGACGTGGAGTGGACCATCAAGTACAACGTCCCCGAGGACTCCAACTGTGAGGACGCCAACATCGAGCTGGCCGACGAGGGCTGCGCCCTGATCATCAACAACTCCTACGGCCTGGAGGACTTCATGCTCAAGGTCGCCCCCGACTACCCCGACGTCCAGTTCGTCTCCTGCACCAACCAGCAGTCCGCCGTGTCCGAGCTGGAGAACGTCCACAACACCTTCGCCAAGCTCCACGAGGGCAGCTATGTGGCCGGTGTGGCCGCAGGCATGAAGCTCCAGCAGCTCATCGACGAGGGGACCATCGACGCGGACAAGGCCATGATCGGCTATGTGGCCTCCTTCCCCTACAGCGAGCCCATCTCCATGATGACCTCCCTCTACCTGGGCGCCAAGACCGTGTGCCCCACCGTCACCGTGAAGGTCAAGTACATCAACTCCTGGAGCAACGTCACCGAGGAGGCCAACGCCGCCCAGGCCCTCTGCGACGAGGGCTGCATGGTGATCTCCAACTACACCGACGCCTCCGCCGCCGCCACCACCGCCCAGAGCAACGGCGCCTTCTATGTGGGCTACACCAGCGACGTGACCAGCGTAGCCCCCGAGGCCGTCATCATCTCCACCCGGGTGGACTGGTCCATCTACATGATTGAGGCCATCCGGGCCGTGGTCAACGGCGAGAGCCTGCCCAAGGACTGGTCCGACGGCATCGCCAGCGGCGCGGTGGTCATGACCCCGCTCAACGAGGCCGCCGCCGCCCCCGGCACCGCCGAGGCCATCGCCAAGGCCGAGGCCGACCTGGCCGGAGGTCTGGAGGTCTTCGCCGGTCCCCTCCACGGGTACAACCCCTGGGACAAGTCCGAGTGGAGCATCGGCGAGGGCGAGCACTTCCCCGAGTCCGATGTGGACGCGGGCGGGCTGTCCGCACCCCAGTTCGGCTGGATCATCGACGGAATCCTGGAGGAATAAACGCGCAGACGCCAAGGGGCGGGCCGGTGGGTCCGCCCCTTTTTCCGCTTCCGCCCACTTTTCCACCGCCTTTTCCACCGCCCCTCGCCCACCTTTTCCCCGGGAAATTTCAAGTTTACATTTACGCGGGCGGGGAAGTTTGCTATAATAGTAGCAAGAGACAAATGCAGGGGCTGCGGGCGGGAAGGGCTCCGCCCTTCGGGGAGGCCGCTGCCGCGGGGGCCTACTTTCTCCCCGTGGAGAAAGTAGCAAAGAGACGCCGGGGCTCCGGCCCTGGACCCGGGGCTGGGCGGCTGGTTCGGTTTACGGGGCCTCCGAGATCGAGAGTAGTTGCCCGCCGGTTCGGGTGTTGCGCGTCGTTACTAACGGCGGCCCCAGGCCGCCCGCCGAGCGATTGTTACCCCGCAAAACCTGTCAGCGGAAGCGTTTTTTCTTCGTGCGCTCTATGCCGCCACCGGCTTCCATGCGCCGCGTGGATAGGTGTTTGATCGAGACGGTGCTGAACTGCGCCTGCACCGATTCAACAAAATATCTAACCTACGGCGCGTCCTCTGCGTGGCGGCCGTCAGACACTGTAATTGAATTGCAGCGACT
>CANSQX010000089.1 GCA_947649225.1 uncultured Flavonifractor sp. | reverse complement strand
GCGGGAGACCGACACCATGCCCCAGTGGGCCGGGTCCAGCTGGTACTTCCTGCGGTATATGGACCCCCACAACGACAAGGCCCTGGCCTCCAAGGAGGCGCTGGACTACTGGTCCCCGGTGGACTGGTACAACGGCGGTATGGAGCACACCACCCTGCACCTGCTGTACAGCCGGTTCTGGCACAAGTTCCTGTACGACATCGGCGTGGTGCCCACCAAGGAGCCCTATCAGAAGCGCACCTCCCACGGCATGATCCTGGGGGAGGGCGGCGAGAAGATGTCCAAGTCCCGGGGCAATGTGGTCAACCCCAACGACATCATCGACCTGTACGGGGCCGACACCATGCGCACCTATATCATGTTCATCGGCGACTTCGAGAAGGCCGCCGCCTGGTCGGCCAACGCCGTCAAGGGCTGCAAGCGCTTCCTGGACCGGGTGTGGAGCCTGGCCGGCTCCCTCACCGGCGGAGCGGGCTGCTCCCCCGCCAACGAGAGCGCCGTCCACAAGGCCATCAAAAAGGTGGCCGGCGACATCGAGGCCATGAAGTTCAACACCGCCATCGCCGCCCTGATGGCTCTGGTCAACGACTTCTACGCCAACGGCTGCTCCCGGGGGGACTATGAGATTCTGCTGCTCCTCCTCTCCCCCTTCGCCCCCCACATGGCGGAGGAGCTCTGGGAACAGCTGGGCTTCGCCAAGGAGCGGGGCATGATCTGCCGCCAGAGCTGGCCCGCCTACGACGAGAGCAAGACCGTGGCCGCCGAGGTCAACATGGCCGTCCAGGTGGGCGGCAAGCTCCGCGGCACCGTGACGGTGCCCGTGGACAGCGATCAGGACGCCGTCCTGGCCGCCGCCCTCCAGGACCCCAAGGTCCAGAAATTCACCGCCAACACCGACCTGGTCAAGGTGGTGCTGGTAAAGAACAAGCTGATTAACCTGATTGTCCGGCCCAAGGGCTGAGAACCGGTTTCAGCCGCCGCAGCGGGCGTCCTTCCGGCCAAAGCGGCCTGCTTGCGGCTCACGGTACCGCTTCGGAGAAGATCCCGGCCGGGTGCAGAAATCTTCTCCTTGACAAGCGGGCGGATTCCGCATATAATGATACTGTTAAAGCCATAACTATGTGGCCCTTTGGCGGCGAATCCCGCCGCTTCGGAGGGAGGGGAAGTCAATGTCGGAAGTCCATGTGAAGGAGAACGAGTCTCTGGAGAGCGCGCTGAAGCGTTTTAAGCGCAGCTGCGCCAAGTCGGGCGTACTGGCCGAGGTTCGGAAGCGCGAGCACTACGAGAGCCCGAGCGTCAAGCGCCGCAAAAAGTCTGAGGCCGCCCGCAAGAACCGGAAAAAGTTCTATTAAGCGTAAGTAATAAAACCCCGCGCCGTACCGGCGCGGGGTTTTTGCTGTCTGCGCCGCCGGGCGTTCCTCCGGTCTCCCGCGCGCTGCCCGCCGGAAGCCCCTCCTAGAGCCGGTTTTCAAACAGACGCTCGTGCTCCAGCAGCTCCGGGAGCAGATCGTCCACCTGGACATAGGGCAGCACCGCGTCCGTGATCCCCAGGCTGCGGGCAATCTGCAGCTTTTTGCGGATACTCCCCGCGTCATCGAACAAAATAAAGTGTGCGCCGGTCTCCTTGGACATATGGGTGAAGTAGTGGGCGCACAGCTCGGCAGAGAAAAACACCGAGGGAGCCAGCTCCTCCAGGCGGGTCTGGAGCTCCGCCCGGGACAGGGGCGTGCCCTGGCCGGTGGGCGAGGGGAGAAAAAAGTCTTCGGCCACCCGCTCCACCCACAGGGCCGTCCGCTGGGGACCATAGCGCTCCGCCGCCTCCTGAAGCCGCTGGCGCAGGGAGCCCCCCGAAAGCGCCGTAGGGATCAGCACCCGTGCAGTCTCCGAGGCCGCCCCCCAGGCCTCCGTCACATAGAGGGGCATCCCCCGCCGGTGGAGCAGTTCCCCCAGCCCGGCGGCAATCCGGCCCAGAAGGGGGCCGGAGCGCCCCTCAAACCGGCCGATCACGCCGGAAAACCCCCGGGCGGCGCACTCCCGCAGTACCTCGTGACAGAAGGGGGCCGGCTCCCCCTGGCCGTCGAAGCCGGTGTCGTCGATGACCATGAGCCCGCCCCGGACGGCCACCGGCATGTTGGCCCGGAAGAGGTGGGGCCCGCCGCCGATCCGGTAGGCCATGTGGGCCAGCGGCAGCCCGGCGCTCTGGGCGGCCTTGGCATGGCCGGGCGGGACGGCGAGGATCAGCTTGGATTTGTCAGACATCGTGAAAGTACCCCCTTGTCCAGGTTAAAAATCCCGTGTATAATGATTCCTATGCGGCAGGCGTGGTATTATGCGGACCTGTATGCACAACCGCTGAACGCCGCCTTGCCGGAGGGAAACATTCCCCGGCTATGCGGAATACAGGTTCTGAGAGGGAGGTGAGGCCATGGGGCTTCCGTTTTTCGCCCGGCATACCTGCGGCAGCGTCTTCGATATCCGGCCCGAGGCCCTGGCCGCCCGTGGCATCCGGCTCCTGCTGGCCGATCTGGACAACACCCTGGTCCCCTACGGCGTGCCCGGGCCCACTGAGGCCATCCGGGCCTGGGCCCGGTCCCTGGAGGGGGCGGGCGTCACCCTGTTCATCCTCTCCAACAACCGCAGTCCCCACCGGGCCAAGCGCTTTGCCCAGGCCCTGGGGGTTCCCTTTCTCGGCCACGCAGGCAAGCCCAAGGCCCGGTCCTTTTTCCGGGCCATGGAGGAGATGGGCTGCACGCCGGCGGAGACCGCCATCGTGGGGGATCAGATTTTTACCGATATCTGGGGTGGGAACAACGCCGGGGTGTCCACGCTGCTGGTGGAGCCCATCCGCCTGGCGGGCAATCCCGGCCGCTATCTGCGGTACGCCGTGGAGCAGCCCTTCCGCGCCCTCTCCAAAAGGAGGAGCGAACGCCTATGAGCGCGCTGTTTGGACCCGCCGGAAATTCCGACTCCTTTTCCGCCGCCCACAAGTCCTCGCTGGCCGCCCCCAAATGGATCGCGGACCTGGGGCTGGACTGCTACGAGTACCAGTGCGGCAAGGGGGTCAACGTGGGGGAGGAGACCGCCCGGAAGCTGGGAGAAAACGCCAAGGCCTGCGGGGTCCGGCTATCCCTCCACGCCCCCTACTTTATTAACCTGGCCAACCCGGACCCGGACAGTCTGGAAAAGACCACCGGATACATCCTGGCCGCTTGCCGGGCGGCGGACTGGATGGGAGCGGACCGGGTGGTCATCCATACCGGAGCCCTGATGAAGCGCACCCGCCGGGAGGCGCTGGACATTGCGCTCCGCTCCCTGCGGGCGGTGCTGGCCGCCTGCGACGGGGCGGGGTACGGGCATATCGCCCTGTGTCCCGAGACCATGGGCAAGATCAACCAGCTGGGGGATCTGGACGAGGTGCTGGAGCTCTGCCAGCTGGACGGGCGGCTGACGCCTACGGTGGACTTCGGGCATCTGTACGCCCGGACCCTGGGGGCGCTGGACGGCCCCGCCGCCATGGCGGAGATTCTGGATAAAATCTCCGCCGCGCTGGGAGAGGAGCGGGCCGCCCGGTTCCACAGCCATTTTTCCAAGATTCAGTTCACCCCCAACGGGGGCGAGAAGATGCACCTGACCTTCGATCAGAGCGAGTTCGGACCCGACCCGGCCCCGCTGATGGCGGAAATCGCCCGCCGGGGCTGGTCGCCCACCTTTATCTGCGAGTCCGCCGGGACCCAGGCCGAGGACGCCCTCACCATGAAGCGCCTCTACCGGCAGGGGTGAGGACCACCGGTCCTCCAGGGGCCGCTGCCGCGGGGAACGCGCCTGCGCGGCGGGCGCACCCTACGCACTTCCCCCTGACCGGCATAGCTGGCCAGGCCTACGCTAAAAATTTGCCACTTGCAAATTTCCCTAACGCTACGGCCCGAAAAGGGGTGGGAAAAGGGCCAGGGCTTCGGCCCTGGACCCGGGGCTGGGCGGCGTTGCGCTTTACATGGCCTCCGAGATCGAGAGTAGTTGCTCGCTGCGCTCTCCATCGGTTCCCTCCGGCCAGCATAGCTGGCCGGACCTACGCCAAAAACTTGCCACCGGCAAGTTTTCTTAACGCTACGGCCCACCGAGCGATTGTTACCCTGCAAAACCTGCCGGTAGAAGCCTTTTAACAGGTGCGCGCAATGCCGCCACGGGCTTCCATGCGCCGCGTGGATGGATTTCGGGTTGAGCCGGTGCCGAGCACCGCACCGATTCAACCAAACATCTAAAACACGGCGCTTCCTCTCCATGGCGGCCGTCGGACGCACAACTTGAATTGCAAAACCTATCAAGTTTGGGAGTCATAATGGTAGCGGGCCACCCGAGCGGCGGCGAGCCGCTGCCGTAAAACTAGGCAAATCCATCGGGCGTCCGCAACTCGTTGAGCGTGGGCTGTCCTTGCATTCAGAGGCCGCCCTTTCCCCCGTCGTTCCAAGCTTTTCTTTCCCCCATTTCTTTTTGAAAAAGAAATGGGGCGCCCGCCGCGTAGGCGCGTTCCTCGGGGGTGGCCCCCCGCCCTGCCGGAGGTTCCGGCGCTCCCCGCAGGGGGGAGTCCCCTGCCCCCGTCCCCTTGTGGGGGCATTCCCCCCACTCCATCACAGAAAGGACTTGTCACCCATGAATCATCTGAAGCAAATTGCCGCAAAGCTGCCGGAATACGGCCTGGACGCTATGCTGATCACCAGCGAGCCCGGCGAATTCTACGCCGCCGGCTTCCACGGCGAGGGCGTGGCCGTCGTCACCCCGGAGCAGTGCTACTACTACACCGACTCCCGCTATATTGAGTCCGCAGAAAAGCAGATCACCGGCGCGGCGGTCTCCCTTCCCGACGAGGACCGGAACTACCGCCAGATGGTGCAGGCCATCATTGAGCGCCACGGCATTCAGAAGCTGGGCTACGAAACGCACTACATGACGGTGGAGGAGTTCGGCCAGTACAAGGAGGCTCTCTCCGCCACACTGGTCCCCGCCTCCGATCTCCTGGAAAAGCTCCGCGCCGGCAAGGACGGCGAGGAGATAGCGCTCCTCACGAAAGCCCAGCGGATCGCTGAGCGCGCCCTGGACGAAATCCTGGGCTTCATCCGTCCCGGCCTCACCGAGCAGGAGATCGCCGCCAAGCTCCAGTACGACATGCTCCGCTTTGGCGCGGACAAGATGTCCTTCGACCCCATCGTGGTGGCCGGACCCAACGGGAGCCTGCCCCACGGCATCCCCGGGCCCCGCAAGGTGGAGCAGGGCGACTTCCTCACCATGGACTTCGGCTGCAAGTTCGGGGGCTACTGCTCCGACATGACCCGCACCGTGGCGGTGGGCGAGCCCACGGAGGAGATGAAGAAGGTCTATCACACGGTGCTGGAGGCCCAGCTGGCCGGCATCGCCAAGGCCAAAGCCGGAGTTCCCGGCTGCGAGATCCACGGCGCCGCCCAGGCCGTCATCGACGCCGCAGGCTATGGGGCCTTCTTCGGCCACGGCTTCGGCCACAGTGTGGGCATTGAGATCCACGAAAACCCCAACGCCAACCACCGCAATAAAAATCCCTTGCCCTGCGGCGCGGTGATCTCCGCCGAGCCCGGGATCTATCTGCCCGGCCGCTTCGGCGTGCGCATTGAGGATGTGCTGGTTTTGACGGAGGACGGCTGCGATATTCTGACCAAAGCGCCGAAAGAGCTGATTATTCTCTGAAAACCCTTGCAAACAGGGATGAAATGGGGTACAATAAATCAGCTTGATGTTTCCTTTGAGAAACACACGTTCTGTAATGGGAAAAAACCTTGTTTGGAGGATGGATCAATATGGCTACAATTACTGCCAGCGATTTCCGTAACGGCGTCACCTTCGAGATGGACGGCCAGGTCATGCAGGTGGTGGAGTTTCAGCACGTCAAGCCCGGCAAGGGCGCGGCTTTTGTCCGCACCAAGATGAAAAACGTGATCACCGGCGGCGTGACCGAGACCTCCTTTAACCCCACCGCCAAGTTCGAGCAGGCTTTCGTGGAGCGAAAGGACATGGAGTACAGCTACAGCGACGGCGACCTGTACCACTTCATGGACCCGGAGACCTACGACCTGGTGCCCATCGGCGCCGACCTGCTGGGGGACAACTTCCGCTTCGTGAAGGAGAATATGGTCTGCAAGATCAACTCCTACAAGGGCAAGATCTTTGCCGTGGAGCCCCCCACCTTCGTGGAGCTGGAGGTCACCGAGACCGATCCCGGCTTCAAGGGCGACACCGCCACCAACGTCACTAAGCCCGCCACCCTGGAGACCGGGGCCGAGATCAAGGTCCCGCTCTTCATCAACCCCGGCGATAAGATCCGCATCGACACCCGCACGGGCGAGTACCTGGAGCGCTGCAAGGCCTGACCGCCCGGTTCCCCCGTTCCCGTCCGCCGCTCTGGCTGTACGCGCTTCGCACAGCCGCCGATGAAAAGGAGATTTTTATCTATGACTATTTCTGAGAAGGTCGCGTACCTGAAAGGGCTGGCCGAAGGCTTGGCCATCGACACCGAGAAGTCCAAGGAGGGCAAGCTCATCTCCGTGATGATCGGCATTCTGGAGGAGATCGGCATGTCCATTGAGGATCTGGAGGAGAACGCCGTGGCCCTGGGCGAGGAGATCGACGCCCTGTCCGACGATCTCTCCGACGTGGAGGAGGCCCTCTTTGAGGACGAGGAGGACGAGTGCGGCTGCGGCTGTGAGGACGATTTTTTCGAGACCAACTGTCCCAACTGCGGCGAATCCCTGATGATTGACGCCGGTGTGCTGGAGAGCGGCGCGGTGCAGTGCCCCCACTGCAAGGAGAAATTCGCCATCGACCTCACCGACGGCTGCTGTGAGGACGACGGCTGCGGCTGTGACTGCGGCTGCGAGGATGACGACTAGCCTTTGACCCAGATTGAGCCGCCCCGGAAAAATTTCTGGGGCGGCTCTTTTTTGCAGTATGCTTGTCAAGGACGCCCCGGATGTAGTATAATCTCAGAGGCAAAACCAAGCGAATGGGAATGAGGCAAATGAACACAGAATTGGAACAGAAGCTGCGCACACTGGAGGACCTGGCCCCGGGCGAGCGCGGAATCATATGCCGGGTGGGCAGCGACCGGGGGCCGGTGAAGCGGCGGCTGGTGGACATGGGGCTCACTCCCGGCACCGAGATCCTGGTCCGCAAGCTGGCCCCCTTTGGAGATCCCCTTGAGGTCAACCTGCGGGGCTATGAGCTGTCCCTCCGGAAGGGGGACGCCCGGCAGATCACCCTCTGCCCGGAGGGGGAGCGGCCGGTGCAGCAGCCTCACACCCACCGACGGCACGGTATGGTGCAGCGCATCCCCGACGAAGAGACGCTCCGCCGCATGAGCGCCGCCCACGCCCACGAGGCCCGGGAGCACGGCGGCCAGCCCGACTACGCCAGCCACGACACCCGGGAGATGAAGCTGGCCCTGGTGGGCAACCCCAACTGCGGCAAGACCACCCTGTTCAACGCCCTCACCGGCTCCAACCAGTACGTGGGCAACTGGCCCGGGGTGACTGTGGAGAAGAAGGAGGGCCGGGCCAGCGTGGACGGGCGGTCGATGACAGTGGTGGATCTGCCCGGCATCTACTCTCTGTCTCCCTACTCCATGGAGGAGATCGTAGCCCGGGACTTCATCGTGGGGGAGCACCCGGACGCCATCATCGACATCGTGGACGCCACCAATATCGAGCGCAACCTCTACCTGACCGCCCAGCTGCTGGAGCTGGAGCGGCCCATGGTGATTGCCCTCAACTTCATGGACGAGGTGGAGAAGCGCGGGGACCGGATCGATGTGGACCGGCTCTCCCGGGCTCTGGGGGTGCCGGTGATCCCCATCACCGCCCGCTCGGGCAAGAATGTGGAGGAGCTGCTCCGGGTGGCCCACCGGCAGATGCACATCGGCGTGACAGTGGAGCCCGACGACCTCTATGACGACTACACCCACGAGATCCACCACCGGGTGGGGGCCCTGATCCACGACCGGGCCTATGCCGCCCAAATTCCCGCCCACTGGGCGGCGGTGAAGCTCATTGAGGGGGACGAGCTGGTGGTCAAGGCCCTGGCGCTGGATAGGGAGGCCGCCGCCCAGGTGGACGCCGTAGCCGCCGAGTACGAGGGGGCCTACGACCTGGGCGACCGGGAGACCCTCATCGCCGACAGCCGCTACCGCTATATCCAGAATGTGGCCGCTCTGGCGGTGCGGAAGGGGCAGGCCCGTGGGGCGCTGACCCCCTCGGACAAAATTGACGCCATCGTCACCCACAAATACCTGGCCATTCCGGTCTTCCTGCTGATGATGCTGGCCATGTTCGCCCTGACCTTCGGCCCGGGGCAGGCCCTGTCCGACGGGGTGGACGCCCTCATCGGCGGGTACTTTGCGGAGGGGGTGCGCAGCCTCTTGGACGCGGCGGGCACCGCCCCCTGGGTGGAGGCCCTGCTGGTGGACGGCGTGATCGCCGGGGTGGGGGGCGTGCTCACCTTCCTGCCCCAGATCGCCATTCTCTTCCTGTTTCTCTCCTTTCTGGAGGACTCGGGGTACATGGCCCGGGCCGCCTTTATCATGGACCGGCTGCTGCGGCGCTTCGGCCTCAGCGGCAAGGCGTTCATTCCTATGCTTATGGGCTTCGGCTGCACGGTGCCCGCCGTTATGGGGGCCCGCACCATGGAGCACGAGAAGGACCGCCGCATGACCATCATGCTGGCCCCCTTCATGTCCTGCTCGGCCCGGCTGCCGGTCTACGGCCTGATGACCGCCGCCTTTTTCCCCCGGTATGGGGGGCTGGTGGTCTTCTCCCTGTATGTGCTGGGGCTGGTGTGCGCCATTGTGTCGGGGATCATCCTGAAAAAGGCCGTCTTCCGGGGGGAGCCCGCCGCCTTTGTCCTGGAGCTCCCCCCCTACCGCCTGCCCACCCTGCGCAACATTGCCCTCCATGTGTGGGAGAAGATCCGGGGCTTTCTCATCAAGGCGGGCACCCTGATCCTGGCCATGAGCGTGCTGCTCTGGTTCCTCCAGGCCTTCGGCGTGGAGGGGGGCGGCTTCGGGCTGGTGGAGGACGCCTCCCACTCCCTGCTGGGGTACATCGGCGGGGCCATCGCCCCGGCGCTGCGTCCCCTGGGCTTCGGCACCTGGCAGGCCGCCGTGGCCCTCCTCACCGGCCTGGTGGCCAAGGAGATGGTGGTCTCCTCCATGAGCATGTTCTACGGCTTTTCGGTCAGCGCCAGCGGAGCCGCCGTGGCCGCCGCCCTGTCGGGGACCTTCCAGTCCCCGGCGGCCGCCTATGCCTTCCTGGTGTTTGTGCTGCTCTATGTCCCCTGTGTGGCGGCGGTCTCCACCATCCGCAAGGAGATGGGCTCCCTCAAATGGACCCTGGCCTCGGTGGGCTGGCAGCTGGGCGCGGCCTATCTGGTGTCCCTGCTCATCTACCAGCTGGGCTCCCTGCTTTTCCGGTGAGGTGTCTCCATGAAGTATCTGATCTATCTGGGCGTGGCCGTCCTGATTGTCTGGGCGGCCGCCTATCTGCTGGTCCTGTTTCACCGGCAGCTCAAGGCCAAGCGGGGCTGCGGCCAGGGCGGCTGCGCCGGCTGTCCCCACGGCTATTGCCGCCACCGGAATGTGTCCGGTGACGGAAAAAAATAACGTTTTCTCATAAAAACAGTGCCGGATCGGCTGATCCGGCACTGTTTTTCGCCTATGCGGCCCCTGTTACCCCTTCCGCTCCTCCACCTCGCCCAGCTCGCTCTGGGAGGCGGCGAACTGGATGGCCCCCTTGCCGAACTTTCCCCGGATGCCGTCCACCGCCCGCTCCAGCTTTTCCAGCTTGTCCCGGCGGGGGAGCGCCCCGGCGGCAAAGAGGCTGATCTGCTCGGCGGCCTCGCCCTCGGGCACCAGGCTCTGGCCGGTGATGGTGAGGGCCCGGATGGGGCTCCTGGGGTTCCAGGCCGCCTGGATGAGGGCCAAAGCGGCGTCCGCGATCTCCCGGGTGACGCAGGTGGGGGCCTCCAGCCGCTTCTGGCGGCAGATGTCCCGGAAATCCGGGTCGCGGATGGTGACCTGAACCGTGGTACATTTGAGGCCGTGGCGGCGCAGGCGGGCGGCCACCCCGTCGGCCAGGGTGGTGACCCCCGCCTGGATGTCGGCCCAGCCCAACAGGTTCCGGCGGAAGGTGAGGCCGTTGCCCACCGACTTGGGCCCCGGCTGCTCCCGGGCGGGGATCACCGGCGCGTGCTCCGCCCCGGAGGCGTAGTCGTGGAGGGCGGCCCCCTGGCGGCCCAGAATATGGACCAGGGCTTCCTTGTCGAAGGCGGCCAGGTCGCCGATGGTCTTCACCCCGTACCGGGCCAGGGTCCCGGCCGCCGCGCGGCCCACGAAGAGCAGCTCCGTCACCGGCAGGGGCCACAGCAGCTCCCGGTAGTTCTCCCGGGTGATCACCGTGGTGGCGTCCGGCTTTTTGTAGTCGCTCCCCATCTTGGCAAAGACCTTGTTGAAGGAGACCCCCACCGAGACGGTGAGGCCCAGCTCCTCCCGCACGGCGGCCCGGATGGCATTGGCCAGGGCCCCGCCGTCCCCGCCGAACAGGTGGAGGCTTCCGGTCACATCCAGCCAGCTCTCGTCGATGGAGAAGGGCTCCACCAGGTCGGTGTAGCGCTCATAGATGGCGTTGACCAGCCGGGAATAGCGGCTGTATTTCTCGTGGTGGGCGGAGAGGAGCACCAGATCGGGGCACTTGCGCCGGGCCTGCCAGATGGTCTCGGCGGTCTTGACGCCAAAGGCCTTGGCGGGCTCGTTCTTGGCCAGGATGATGCCGTGGCGGCTCTCCGGGTCGCCGCACACCGCCACCGGCAGCGCCCGCAGGTCCGGGTGGTCCAGCAGCTCCACCGAGGCATAGAAACTGTTCAAATCGCAGTGCAGAATCACCCGGTCCACAGCGCGCCCCTCCTCCCTCCTTTTTCTTGAAAGATGGGAAGCCCTTCACAAATGCGCAGCATTTGTGTTAGGGATTCCTAGCCCCTCGGGGCAAAAGGAGCAAAAAGAACTTTGTTCCCGCTCTGTAAGCTGGTACAGCTCCAAGATTTCCGCCCGGTGACGGGACTGCGCTTCTTAGCGGGAAATGCAATCGTTCTTTTTTCTTATTATAGCGCTGTATGGGGATTTTGTCAAACGTGCGTTCTAAATTTCTGCTATTCCTCCGTCAATTTCCGCCGCAGGCGCTCCATGGCCCGCCGCTCCAGCCGGGAGACCTGGACCTGGGAGACCCCCAGCACCCGGGCGGCCTTATCCTGGGTCAGGTTGCGGAAATACCGGAGGGCCACCACCTGCCGCTCCCGCTCGGGCAGCTCCTCCAC
>CANSQX010000088.1 GCA_947649225.1 uncultured Flavonifractor sp. | reverse complement strand
CCTTTGGGGGACACCCCCGCCGGAGGTCCCGGCATCCCCGGCCGGGCAGGCCCTTCCCCTTGGGGCCCCCGCAAATGTTCTCTTATTTCTTACAAGAAATACCGAAAGGAGTCCCGATGGACGGAAAGCAGTTTTTGGCCCGCACCCATATGATCGGCATCATTCTGGCCGCCCTGCTGGCGGTCTTTTTCGGGGTTCTCTACAACCTGCAAAAGGTCAACGGGGCCTATTATCTGGAGCAGTCCACCCGGAAAATCGCCAACAAGGAGACCGTGGAGGCCGCCCGGGGCGAGCTCCTGGACCGCTACGGCCGGGTGCTCATCTCCAACCGGGCCACCTACCAGGTGACGCTGGACACCTCCCTGATGGGCAGCGAGGCGGAGCGCAACCCCAATCTGCTGGAGCTGCTGGCCGTCTGCCGCGCCCAGGGCCAGACGTGGACCGACACCGTGCCCATCAGCCAGACCCCCCCGTTCCGCTATACCAGCGCCTCCGCCCTGTCCACCACCCGCACCGGCGAGGACGGGACCGAAACCCAGACGCCCACCAGCTTCAGCCGCCTGCTGAGCGCCCTGCCCCTGCGAAGCCTGCGCAATCTGGGCCGGGACCCCACGGCGGAGGAGGCCATGGATGCCCTGCGGGACTTCTTCGAGATCGACCCCGCGCTCCCGGACGCGGAGGCCCGGGCTCTGGTGGGGGTGCTCTGCGAGCTCCGCTACCGCTCCATGGACATCGTGCGCACCGAGTATATCTTCACCCAGGACGTGGATGTGGACTTCATCGCGGCGGTAAAGGAGCGCGGCCTCCGGGGCGTGCGCATCGACACCGCCACCGTCCGGGAGTACGGCACCGCCTACGCCGCCCACCTGCTGGGCCGGGTGGCCGCCATCCCGGCGGAGGAGTGGGACTACTACCGGGAGCGGGGCTACGCCATGGACGCCATGGTGGGCCGGGACGGTCTGGAGCGGGCCTTCGAGGACTACCTCCGGGGGGAGTCCGGGGTGCGCACCCTGGAGCTCTCCACCAGCGGCAAGATCGTCTCTGAGGCCTGGGACACCGACCCGGACACCGGCGAGGTCCGCGCCCCCCAGCCAGGGGACCACGTGATCCTCACCATGGACCTGAAGCTCCAGGAGGTGGTGGAGCGCTCCCTGGCTGAGCGGATCCCCAAGCTGCCCTCCGAGCAGACCGAGGGGGCCGCCGCCGTGGTGGTGGACATGACCGGCGGCGTGCTGGCCATGTCCTCCTACCCCTCCTTCGATCTCGCCACCCTCTACGCCAGCAGCGAAAACTACAACGCGGTGATTGAGAACCCCTTAAAGCCCCTCTACAACCGGGCCACCCTGGGGACCTACTCCCCGGGCTCCACCTTCAAGATGATCACCGCCATCGGGGCCCTGGAGGAGGAGGGGATTATCGACACCAAGACCCGCTTCCGCTGCGAGGGGCGCTACAAATACTACGAGCGGATCCAGGACCAGCCCATGTGCTGGATCTACCGCCAGTATGGGGGCACCCACGGCTGGGAGAACGTCACCGACGCCATCAAGGACTCCTGCAACATCTTTTTCTACGACGCGGGCCGCCAGCTGGGCATTGAGCGGCTGGACCAGTACGCCGCCATGTTCGGCCTGGGGGAGCATACCGGCATTGAGGTGGAGGACTCCGCCGGGGTGGTCTCCAGCCCGGCATACACCCAGTCCCTGGGTCAGACCTGGTACGAGGGCAACACCATGTACGCCGCCATCGGCCAGGAGAACACCCGCTGTACCCCCATTCAGCTGGCCAACTATGTGGCCACCCTGGCCAACGGCGGCACCCACTACCCGGTCCATCTGCTTAAGACGGTGAAGACCAACGACTTCTCCCAGGTGGTGGAGGAGTACGTGCCCGAGCCCCTGGACACCATCGACATCGCCCCGGAAAATCTGGCCGCCGTGCTGGAGGGGATGCGCCGGGTGGCGTCGGGGGACGGCACCACCGCCAAATACTTCACCGGGCTGGATGTGACGGTGGGCGCCAAGACGGGCACCGCCCAGGTGGCCTCCACCTCGGAGGCCAACGCTGTGTTCGTCTGCTTCGCCCCCTTCGAGGACCCCCAGGTGGCCATCGCCGTAGTGGCCGAGAAGGGCGGCACCGGCACCGAGCTGGCCGCAGTGGCCGCCGATATTCTGGACTACTACTTCAGCGCAGAGGACACCATTGAGGCAGTGAGCGGCGAAAACGCCCTCCTGCGGTGAGGGCTACGCCTGATCTGCACAAGCATAACAGAGGGTGATAGAAGATGGAACAGACGGTATTCAACTCCCGGGATCCCCGCTGCAAGACCCCCTATGGGGCGGTCCCCGCCGGAACCCAGGTGACGCTGACCCTGCGCCCCCCCCGGTCCATGGGCTTTTCCCGGGGAATCCTCACGGCCCGGCTGGAGCAGCGGGACAACCAGATCCGGGAGATCCCCATGGGCTGGAGCGGCCTGGACGGGGATCGGGACTGCTTCTCCTGCGTGCTGGACACGGGGGACTATGTGGGGCTGATCTGGTATACCTTCCGGCTGGAGGGTTTTTTCGGGCGGTATCTGGAGATCCCCCAGCACCAGCTGACGGTCTACGACGGGTCCGAGGCGGTGCCCGGCTGGTTCGGCGAGGGTATGACCTATCAGATCTTCCCCGACCGCTTCTGCCGCACCGCCGTGCCCGACCCCGCCGGTATGGTGGGGGGGCGCTGGGTCCATCAGGACTGGGGGGAGGCCCCCGAGTACCGGCCCGACCACACGGGGGAGATCCGCAACCGGGACTTCTTCGGCGGCAGTCTGGCCGGGGTGCGGGAGAAGCTGCCCTATCTCCACAGCCTGGGGGTGGAGACCCTCTATTTCTGCCCCATCTTCGAAGGGGCGGAGAACCACCGCTACGGCACCGGAGACTATGAGAAGATCGACCCCATGCTGGGGGATAACGAGGATTTTGCCGCCCTGTGCCGGGAGGCCCACGCCCTGGGCATCCGGGTGATGCTGGACGGGGTCTTCAACCACACGGGCTTCGTGAGCCGCTACTTCAACGGCGACGGCTCCTACCCGGGGCCGGGGGCCCGGCAGTCCCGGGAGTCCCCCTATTTCTCCTGGTTCTGCTTCCAGCAGTGGCCCGAGCGGTACGACTCCTGGTGGGGGATCTACTCCCTGCCCGCCGTCAACGAGGGGGACCCGGGCTACCGGGCCTACATCTTCGGGGACGAGAACAGCATCATCCGCCGGTGGCTGCGTGCCGGGGCGGACGGCTGGCGGCTGGACGTGGCCGACGAGCTCCCCGACGACTTTGTGGCCGGCATCCATGCGGCGGTGCGGGCCGAAAAGCCCGACGGCGTGGTCATCGGCGAGGTATGGGAGGACGGCTCCACCAAAATTGCCTACGACGTGCGCCGGAAGCACATTTTGGGCCGCCACTGCGACGGGCTGATGAACTACCCCTTCCGCAACGCCCTGGTGGGCTACCTGCTGGGGGGGGATGCGGCCTGCTTTATGGAGGAGATGGAGCGCCTGCGGGAGAACTATCCGGCTTTCGCCTATCACTCCGCGATGAACGCCCTGGGCACCCATGACACGGTGCGCATCCTCACCCTGCTGGGGGAGGAGAACGACCGGATGAACTGCTCCCGGGCCTGGCGGGCCGATCACCGGCTGGACCCGGATCAGCGGCATCTGGCCCGGCTCAGGCTCAAGCTGGGGGCGCTGGTGCTCTTCGCCTTCCCCGGCTCCCCCACGGTCTTCTACGGGGACGAGGCGGGCATGGAGGGCTTCGAGGACCCCTTCAACCGCCGCACCTTCCCCTGGGGCGCGGAGGACGGAGAGCTGCTGGCCTGGTTCCGCGCCCTGGGGGCGGCCCGGCGGGCCCTGGTCCCCCTGCGCCGGGGGGATATCCGCTATCTCAAGGCCGGGTGCCGGGTGCTGGCCTTCACCCGGAGCGCGGAGGGCCGGACTGTCCTGGCTGCTGTCAACGCCGGGGAAGCCCCGGCGGAGTTGGACCTCCCCTGGCAGGAGGAGCCGCTGGTTCTGCCCCCCCTGACCGGGCAGCTGCTCCCCGGGCCCGGGTGGGAGGATGATTTCAATGTGTTGTCATCCCGCTGAATCCGACAAATTGGAGAGGAAATGAGCGCCTTGTCCCAGGAAAAAACCAACGTCATGCGCCTTTTGGACCAGAAGAAGGTCCCCTATACGCCCCACTGGTACGAGGCCCCCGGCGGGGCGGTGGACGGCCCCACAGTGGCCGCCCTCACCGGAGCGGACCCCGCCGCCGTCTTCAAGACCCTGGTGACCCGGGGGGCGGGCGGGGGATACTACGTGTTTGTGGTGCCCGTGCTGAAGACCCTGGATCTGAAGGCCGCCGCCCGGGCGGCGGGGGAGAAGAAGGTGGAGATGATCCGGCAGGCCGAGCTGCTGCCCCTCACCGGCTATATCCACGGGGGCTGCTCCCCCCTGGGGATGAAAAAGGCATTTCCCACCTTTCTGGACGAGAGCGCCCGGACTCAGAGCGCCATCCTGGTCAGCGCCGGGCGGATCGGCGCCCAAGTGGAGCTGGACCCTGCCGCCCTGTGCGCCCTGGCCCGCGCCCGCTTCGCCCCACTTTTTCTTGAAAGAAAAAGTGGGCAAAAAGAACTTTAATCTTGGGGTTCTGCCCCCTGGGGTGCGCCGCGCCGGACGCAAAAAAATACCGCAGACGGCGGAACTTTTCCGGCGCGCCTGCGTCTATAGCATGGAATACGGCCGGAACCCCGGCTGGAACAAGGGAAAAGGAGAAACTGCATATGAAGAAAAAAGGCGTCATTGCCCTGGGCCTGGGTCTGGTCCTGCTCACCGTCCCTGCCGCCGCAGCGCAGGAGCCCGAGACGGTCGCAGCCCCCGCCGGCTCCGGCTGTGTGAGCACCATCACGGTCAACGGGAAAAATCTGGGCGAGGTGGCGCTGCCCGACGGCCAGAGCATCCCTGCCCGGCTGCTGGCCGAGGCCGATTACGGCTTCGCCGACTGGTATCCCGAGGAGGGTCAGGGGATGTTCTCCCTGGAGGGCTATGGCATCGACGTCACCTTCGCCACCGGCGCAATCGAGATCAATGGCGAGGCGCTGGAGAGCGTAACCGCCCAGGTGAAGGACGGCGTGACCTATCTGCCCGCCTCGGTCATCGACGGCCTGGAGGGCTACGAGGTCAACCTGAACCCCGAGCTGGACGTGTACCGCATCGACATCACCACCCCCAACGGGAGCCCCCTGGCCCAGCTGGCCTATCAGGTGCGGGAGGCGTCGGACGCCAACGCCAACAACAAGGTCGGCGCCGGTGAACTGGCCATGTATGGCCTGGAGGCGGAGGACTTCACGGAGGTCGTAGGACTCTTCCCCATGAACATCAGCCCGGACACCGTGCTGGTGGGCAAAGTGGCGGAGGGGAAGCTGGACAGCGTGAAGACCGCCCTGGAGGCCTACCGGAAGGCCCAGGAGGACACCTTCTCCTGGTATCTGGCCCAGAACCTGCCCAAGGTGCAGGACGCCCGGCTGGAGGTGGCGGGGGATTACCTCCTCTTCCTCATCGGCGAGAAGGCCGACGAGGGCGTGGCCCTCTTCCAGAGCACAGTGGAGAGCTGGACCGAAGCCGAGTGACGCTCCGGCGCACAGACGAAAAAAACACGCGGGATCCGCCGTCTGCGGATCCCGCGTGTTTTTATCTGTTTTTAGGTGGCTCTGCCAAGCTCCGCCTGCTCTTTCAGGCGGCCAAACAGGGTCCGCTGATTGGGGAGCATCATGCGCGGCGGCGTGCGCTTGCGGTAGCGCTGGACCATACCGGCGGCAGTCTCCCGCTCCAGATGGGGGATCAGCGGCAGGGACAGCCCCTCCATAGCGGCCAGGGACAGGTCCAAGGCCTTGCCCTGCTTGGGCGGGTAGAAGAGAATGATCTCCAAGGCGGCGGCGGCCCCCCGGGCGGCCTGCTCGGGGCAGTCCTCCAGCGCTCCGCACAGGGTCTCCACCAGCTTTTCGGCCTCCGCATGGAAGGCGCGCAGGGCCTCCTCCAGGTCATGGCGGCGGCGCCCGCCGCCCAGCCAGCCGGACAGATACTCCCGCAGGCTGTGTACCTCGCCCGCCTGCTCCAGCTTGAGCATATTGCCGCAGTAGCAGTCGCGCAGGGCCTGAACCGCCTCGTCCGGGGAACGCACTACTGTCTCTTCCATCGCGGTATGCCGCCTTCCATCTCAAAGTCCGACAGAACGGAGTCCATGCACAACAGAAAGTCAGGGTGTCTCGCGGGTCATCTCAATGGGGATCTCGGGCATCAGCTCGGTGGAGATGATCTGGAACATCTCGGCCAGCTTGGCCACATCCTCAGGGGAAAAGCGGGCGCGGACCCGATCCATCACCGTGCCCAGGTAGCGGTAGCTGATATTGTAATAGTCCAAAAATTTCTGGGTAACCACCAGATGGTACTCCCGCTTGTCGGCAGGGGACTGCCGCTTGGTCACATAGCCCTTCTGTACCAGCTGGTTGATCTTATAGGCCGCGTTGGGAGAGGAGATGCCCACAAAGCTGGAGAATTCGTTGATGGTTGGCTCTCCCAGCGCCATGATGACCTCCATACAGAAGGTCTCCACAGTGGTCAGGCTGGCCTCCCGGCTCTGAAAGCGGGTAAAGACCGAGCGGTAAAATTGCAGCTTGAATTTGGTATATACCCTTCGGAATATCTCTTCCACGGACGCCTCCGTGCGGCACGCCGCCCTTTGGATTGGATTGCTGCTGCTATTGTAGCACATCGCGTCGAAAATGGCAAGTCAGCCGATGGCAAAGGTCAGCTCGGCCTGACAGGCCACCTTGCCCTCCACCTTGGCCACCGCCGTGCCGAAGCCCACGCTCCCCCGCCGGGCGGTGAGCTCACAGCGCAGGGTAAGCACGTCGCCGGGGACCACCTGGCGCTTAAAGCGGCAGTTTTTCACCCCGCCGAACACGGCGATCTTGCCCTTGAACTCGGGCAGGGAGAGAGCGGCCACCGCTCCGGTCTGGGCCAGGGCCTCCAGAATCAGAACGCCGGGCATGATGGGGCGGCCGGGGAAGTGGCCGGGGAAAAAGGGCTCGTTCATGGTAACGTTTTTGATCCCCTCGGCCCACACGCCCGGCTCCCCGCCGGTGATCTTATCCACCAGCAGGAACAGGGGGCGGTGGGGGAGAATCTCCATAATCTGCTGAATGTCCAGCTCCATACGGCTGTCATCCCTCCTGCTTATTCTTGGCTGCCGGGCGGCCGTTTCGGGCGCACACCGGCATGAAAGAGCAAACCGGACGCTCTTTGGGGTTGCTTTCTCAAGAAAAGGAGCCCTTCCACTTTTTGAAAATCAGGCTCACGTTGTGGCCACCGAAGCCCAGGGCGTTGGAGAGCACATACTCCAGCTCGGGAGCGGGACGGCCCTGGTTGGGCACCACGTCCAGGTCGCAGGCCTCGTCGGGCACCTGGTAGTGGATGGTGGGGGGGAGGAAGCCGTCCAGCAGGGTCAGGGCGCTGAACACGCTCTCCACCGCCCCGGCGGCTCCCAGCAGGTGGCCGGTCATAGACTTGGTGGAGCTCACCGCCAGCTTGTAGGCGTGGTCCCCGAAAGCCAGCTTGATGGCGGCGGTCTCACAGGCCTCGTTCAGCGGGGTGGAGGTGCCGTGGGCGTTGATGTACCCCACGTCCCCGGGCGCGATCCCCGCGTCGGCCAGGGATTGCCTCATGGCGGCGGCGCTCCCCTCCCCGCCGGGGGCGGGGGCGGTGATGTGGTGGGCGTCGCAGGTGGCGCCGTAGCCCGCCACCTCGCCCAGAATGGCCGCGCCGCGGGCCTGGGCGTGGGAGAGCTCCTCCAGTACCAGGATGCCCGCGCCCTCGCCCATGACGAAGCCGGATCGCTCCTTGTCAAAGGGGATGCAGGCCCGCGCCGGGTCGGGGTTGGTGGTCAGGGCCTTCATGGAGGTGAAGCCCCCCATGCCGTTGGGGGTGATGGCGGCCTCGGTGCCGCCGCAGACCATCACCTCGGCGTAGCCGTCCCGGATGTGGCGGAAGGCATCGCCCACCGCGTTGGCCCCACCGGCACAGGCGGCGGTAACGCAGGCGCACATGCCCTTCAGCCCGTATTTGATGGCGATGTGCCCCGCCGCGATGTTGGTGATGGACATGGGGATATAGAAGGGCGTGATCTTGTCATATCCCCGCTCGCCGCCCTTGAGTCCCTCAAAATAGAGGGTGTGCAGGCCGCCGATGCCGCTGGAGACGATACAGCCGCAGCGTCCGGCGTCCTCGGCAGCCATATCCAGGCCGCTCTGGGCCATGGCCTCGCCTGCCGCCGCCATGGCAAGCTGGGTGAAGCGATCCATCTTCCGGGCCTCTCGCTTGTCGATAAACTGCTCAGGGACGAAGTTCTTGACCTCTCCGGCCAGCTTGACCTTCATATCAGCGGTGTCATAGTGCGTGATGGGGGCGATGCCGCACACCCCCGCCTTGGCATTGCTCCAGCTCTCGGCGGCGCTCAGGCCGATGGGGGTGACCGCCCCCATACCGGTGATCACAACGCGTCGTTTGTTCATCCTTCCGATCTCCTTTTCCATACAGGCAGGCTCAAGACTGTCGGCACAATTTTTGCAGGGGGTGGGCCATCCCCGCCCGTTCTGACAACATGCAGCGCAGGCGCACGGGCCGCCGCGCACGCTGAGAATTGCAGCAGGCGGGAAACGCTGGATTCAAACCCTGGATTCATCTCTGCGGAATGCCGGACTGCTGTGGGATTTTGCCGCCCCATAGGGCAAAACCGCGGGAATCCCTGGTGGATTTCCGGATTTCTACGCCGCAGGGCGGTAAAGGATCCGGCGAGGCAGCGTTCAGCGGTTATGAATACAGGGGTTCACACGATTCTCCGATGAAAAGCGAACTATCGTTACCGGGCGGGCAGGCACGCATTTCTCCAAATCCGGCGGCGGATCGAGGTTCTTTTTGCCCCGTTTGCCCCAAGGGGCCAGGCATTCCTAACGCTCATGCTCCGCATGCGCGGGGGGCTTTCCATCTTTCAGGAAAAAGAACTACACGGCCATGCCGCCGTCCACGCAGAGGACCTGTCCGGTGATATACCCGGCGTCCGGACCGGCGAAGAAGGCCACCGCCTTTGCCACGTCCTCGGGCCGGCCCAGGCGGGCCATGGGGATCGTGCCCAACAGGGCCGTCCGGGCGGCCTCGGGCAGAGCGGCGGTCATATCGGTGTCAATAAACCCAGGGGCCACCAGATTCACGGTGACGTTCCGCCCGGCCAGCTCCTTGGCCAGGGATTTGCACATGCCGATGAGCCCCGCCTTGCTGGCGGCGTAATTGGCCTGGCCTGCGTTGCCCCGGAGCCCCACCACACTGCTCATAGCCACAATGCGGCCGTATTTCTGCTTCATCATGGTGCGGTAGGCCGCCTTCATGCAGTAGAAGGCCCCCTTCAGATTGGTGTCCAGCACCGCGTCGAAGTCCTCGTCCTTCAGCAGCAGGGCCAGATTGTCCCGGGTGATCCCCGCGTTGCACACCAGAATGTCCAGACGGCCCAGCTTAGCGGCCGCCTCTTTGACCATGGCCGCACAGGCGGCGGGGTCGGCCACGTCGGCCTGGATGGGGAAAGCCTCCACACCCAGGGCGCGGCACGCCGCCGCCGCCGCCTCGGCGGCGGCGGCGCTCCCGGCGTAATTAATCGCCACATTGGCCCCGTTTCTCGCCAGCTCCAGGCAGATGGCCCGGCCGATCCCCCGGCTGCCGCCCGTAACCAGGGCGGTCTGTCCCTTCATGCTCATTGCTCTGCTCCTTTCAGGGCGGCCACCGCCGCCGCCAGCTCCTCCGCCGTCTCCACCGGGATGGTCCTGATCCCCTTGGCGGTCTTTTTCACAAAGGCGGACAGGGCCTTGCCCGGCCCGATCTCCACGATGGTATCCACCCCCGCCTCCGCCATGGCCCGGATGGAGTCCTCCAGATAGACGCTGGACTGAACCTGCCGCTCCAGCAGGGCGGGGATGGTCTCCCCCGCCTGGAGGGCGGCCCCGGTGCAGTTGAAGAGCACCGGGAAGGCCATGGGTCCGAACGCCACGGTCTGGAATTTCTCCCTTAGTGCGTCCCCGGCGGGAGCCATCAGGGAGGTGTGGAAGGGCCCGCTGACCTTCAGCGGGACGCACCGGGCGGCTCCTGCGCCCTTGGCCAGCTCGCAGACCCGGTCCACGGCGGCGGCGTCTCCCCCCACCACGATCTGGCCGGGGCAGTTGTAGTTGGCGATCTCGGCCACCCCCAAAAAGGAGGCGGCTGTACAGCATTCCTGGAGGGCGGTCCGGTCCAGCCGGAGCACGGCGGCCATGCCGCAGGGCCGGTTCTGAACCGCCTGGGCCATGGCTTTCCCCCGGAAGGCCACCAGCTCCACGGCGGTCCTGGCGTCAAACACGCCGGCGGCGTGGAGGGCGGAGTACTCCCCCAGGGAGAGCCCCGCCGCTACAGCGGGCCTGACCCCCTGCTCATTGAGCACCGCCGTCACCCCGGCGGCAAAGGCCACCATGCAGGGCTGGGTGTATTGCGTCTGGTTGAGCTGGTCCTCCGGGCCCTCAAAGCACAGCTTTTTCAGGTCGAAGTCCAGTCCGGCGGCGTCAAAGGCCCCCCGGAAGGCCGGGTATTTCTCATAGAGATCGGCCCCCATGCCCACATGCTGGGTGCCCTGACCGGCATATAAAAAGGCCAGCTTCACGGCTCAGTTCCCTCCATTCAGGGCGGCCAGCCGGGTCCGGTATCCGGCCTCCAGATCCTCGAAGATCGCCCGCAGGGGGCGGATCTCCTGGAGCATTCCAGCGATCTGTCCGCACATGAGGCTGCCGGTCTTGGTGTCCCCCTCAAAGACCGCCCGGCGCAGGCTGCCCAGCGTAAACTGCTCCAGCTCCATCAGGGGCGCGCCCTCCTTCTCCTTGGCGAGGTAGGCTTTGGTCATCTGATTTTTCAGGCAGCGCACCGGCGCGCCGGTGGTGCGCCCGGTGACGGCGGTGGAGCGGTCGGCGGCCTTGATCACCGCGTCCTTGTAGTTCTGGTGGATGGGGCACTCCTCGCTGACCAGCAGGCAGGTGCCCAGCTGGACGCCGCAGGCCCCCAGGGCGTAGGCCGCCAGCAGTCCCCGGCCGTCGGCGATGCCCCCGGCGGCAATCACGGGGATATCCACCGCATCGCAGACCTGGGGGACCAGGGCCATGGTGGTCAGCTCGCCCACGTGGCCGCCGCTCTCGGTGCCCTCGGCAATGACGCCGTCGGCCCCGGCCCGGGCCACCAGCTTGGCCAGGGCCACCGCCGCCACCACGGGGAAGACCTTGGCCCCGTACTCCTTCCACATGGGAAGGAAGGGGGCGGGATTGCCCGCGCCGGTGGTGATGATGGACACCTTTTCCTCAGCCAGAAGGGCGGCCATCTCCTTGGCCTGGGGGTGCATCAGCATCAGGTTGACGCCGAAGGGCTTTTGGGTCAGCGCACGGCACTTGTGGATATTCTCCCGGAGGGTGTCCACGTTCATCCCGCCCGCGCCGATAAGGCCCAGGGCCCCGGCGTTGGAGACGGCGGCGGCAAATTCGCCCGTGGCGATGTTGGCCATGCCGCCCTGAATAAAGGGGAACTCCGTTCCCAGCAGCTCGTTGATCTTTTTCATCTCGGTTTCCTTTCTGAGGGGGCGCCCCCCGAAGGGGGACGGGGGTTGCGGGGGTTCCACCCCCGAGGGGAAGGGCCTGCCCGGCCGGGGCTGCCGGAACCTCCGGCAGGGGGTGCAGGGG
>CANSQX010000087.1 GCA_947649225.1 uncultured Flavonifractor sp. | reverse complement strand
CCCTGTAGGACGCGCCTGAACAGCAGAACCGCGCCGGCCGGCCCGGTTTCGGGCCGGCCTGCGCTGCCTGGATGCAATTTTACGGGTTATAGATTTTAAACAAAAAACGTTGACATTGGAATGTAAATATAGTACAATATAAATAAAGGAAAGTGTTTCCGATTTTGGAAAGAAGGTGATTCCCATGTGGCGGCAAACAATAAAACCTGAAATGGGAGGGAGGTTTTATCATACGAAAAAGGACAGGTCCCCATTATAAGACCCTTGGCTGGGCAATCGTTTTTCTTGCATTGCTCCCCGTACACGCAGCGTGGTTTCTGCTTGATGCAAACAGGTCTGCTTTATGCGCAGGCTGGATGTTCGTCTACTATGCTGTGCTGTGTCCGCTCTCATGGTTTTCCGCGGGAAGCGCCGTTCTTTTGGCATTGCAGCCGGGGTTAAGCCGGTGGATGACCGATAGAGTCCGGCTGCTCTGCCGTTTTGCCGGGATAGGATTGTTAGGTGTTTATGCGGTGCTGCTGATAGGAGCCTATTTCTGTTCCAATCTTCCTTTTGCGTATATTGTGATAGGTATTTGGAAGCAGCTGTGGCTTTTTGCACTTGCCGGCGGATGTATGGCATTGGCGTACGCAAGATAGTAGGCATTAGTAAAAATCTTCTAAATACAATGAGAAGGGATAGTATGAAGCCATCTATGCAACGTGTAGTAGCATTAGTCACCATGCTGGGAATTTTGAGTTCGTGCGCTTTGGCCTCGGCTAGTTCTCCGGAACACAACGGAGAGGTTGAGGTTCCGCGTGTGATGACGGGTTACCTATATGATCGTGTATCTGGTGAAACGATAGAAATAGAGGGAAAACTTGTTGAGACTGATACGGTGATGGCATTTTCCGAAGATAGCAACGAGGGATGTAATACTTACGAGTTTGTTGTATATGCGGATGTTGAATCAAATCAGTTAACGAAGACGAAAACAAACAACAGCTATGCAGTAACAGTTAATTTTACTATATATTATAATAATAAAGACATACCTGCTTTATATTTACTTACAGCTGTCTCCGGAAATTGGACGATAGACGCTGGCGCAAGTAATGTTATGGTTAATGATGCAATTGTAGAATATACTTGTACAGGGGTCATACCGCCTGCAACACAATACAATGAGATGCATGTTGGAAATAATTTCTATGTAAGTACAGGCTTTCAGAACTATATACATAATGAATATGCAGCATTGGGTGGCGCGTTGCATGTGTTCATTTCAATGGGCGGAAGTGGAAACTATGAATTTGTTGTAGAAAATTATTACTTCTATTGATACTGTTAGGATTGCCGTTTTAGAAGTAAGGTTTTCTTTTGCTAAACACAAAAAGCGCAGATTCTACCGTGATAAATGGTAGAATCTGCGCTTTTTGCACAGGACGGGGGTGCGCCCCTGTACGGCGGCCATTCAGCCGGAAGCCAGGGCCTCCCCCACGGTGTAGATGTCCCCCGCGCCCACGGTGAGGATCAGGTCCCCCGGGCGGGCGATCTCCCGCAGGTGGGCGGTGAGCTCCGGAAGGGTTGCAAAATACCGGCTGCCCGAAATCCGCTCCGCCAGGTCCCGGGAGGAGATGCCCAGCTCGTTGTCCTCCCGGGCCGCGAAGATCTCGGCCAGAAGGGGCACATCGGCCCCCTGGAGCACTGCTACGAAGTCGTCGAAGAGGGCGTGGGTGCGGGAGTAGGTGTGGGGCTGGAAGGCGCAGATCACCCGCGCATAGCCCAGGGTCCGGGCCATATCCAGCAGAGCCTGAAGCTCGCCGGGGTGGTGGGCGTAGTCGTCGTAGATCTCGGCCCCGCGGAAGCTGCCCTTGTGCTCAAACCGGCGGCCCGCCCCACGGAAGGCGGCCAGGCCCTCCTCCACCGCCTGGGCGGGGACGGCCAGGGCGATGGCGGCGGCGGCGGCGGCCAGGGCGTTTTTCACGTTGTGCAGGCCGGGGACGTTCAGGGAGACGTGGGCGAAGACGTGCTCCCGGTACATGATATCGAAGGCGGGGAGCCCCCTGTCCCAGACCAGATGGGCGGCGTGGACGTGGCCCGCCTCCAGACCGAAGGTGAGGACGGGGCGGGACTCCCCCTCCAGGGTGTGCATGGTGTTTTCGTCGTCCCGGTTGGCCACGATCATCCCCTGCTCGGGCACCAGGTCCGCAAAGGTGCGGAAGGAATGCTCCACATCCTCCAGGTCGCGGAAGAAGTCCAGGTGGTCGGCCTCGATGTTCAGAATCACCGCCACGGTGGGGGAGAAGGACAGGAAGGAGTTGCAGTACTCACAGCTCTCCAGGATGATGGTGTCCCCGTGGCCCACCCGGTGGCCCGCCCCCAGCAGGGGCAGGGTGCCGCCGATCATCACCGTGGGGTCCAGTCCGGCGGCCATGATGATGTGGGTACACATGGAGGTGGTGGTGGTCTTGCCGTGGGTCCCCGAGATGCACAGGGCGTTTTTATAGTCCTGCATGATAGCGCCCCAGGCCTGGGCCCGCTCAAAGACGGGGATGCCCGCGGCCAGAGCGGCGGCGATCTCCGGATTGCTGTCGTGGACGGCGGCGGTGCGGATGACGCACTGGGCCCCCGCCACGTTTTCCGCCCGGTGGCCGGCGGCCACCGGAATGCCAATACTGCGCAGGTGGGACACGGTGGTCCCGTCGTTCAGGTCGGAGCCGGTGATCTCCATGCCGGTGCCCTTGAGCACCTCGGCCAGGGGGGCCATGGATACCCCGCCCACCCCCACCAGGTGGGCCCGGCGGCCGGGACGGATGTAGTCGCGAATGTTCTGGTTGGTCATAGGGTTTACACGCCCTCTTTTTCAGATTATAATGGTAACACTTTGATCCGATGATATATTATAACCCATTATAAGCAAATAGCAAGGGAAAGATACCGGGGGAGGGCGGTTTTTGCCTGTGCCGCCGGTGAAATGCAGGATCTGCCCCCTGAGCGGGGCGGACAGAGGGAGAGGCGGAGCGCAGATGGCGGACTGGACTATTCCGGCGGGGGTTTCGTCCTGCCGGACGGCGCTGGAGCGGGCGGGCCGGCCCGCCTATCTGGTGGGGGGCTGCGTCCGGGACCTGCTACTGGGGCGGGTCCCGGCGGACTGGGACGTGACCACCGCCGCCCGGCCCGAGCAGGTGATGGCCCTGTTCCCCCGGACCGTCCCTACCGGGCTGAAGCACGGCACAGTGACGGTCCTGACAGAGGACGGGCCGGTGGAGGTCACCACCTTCCGCCGGGAGGGGGACTACGCCGACGGGCGCCGGCCCGGCGCCGTGACCTTCGACGCGGATCTGGCCGGGGACCTGGCCCGGCGGGATTTTACGGTGAACGCCATGGCCATGGACGGAGCCGGGGAAGTGACCGACCGCTTCGGGGGCCGGGCCGACCTGGCGGCCGGAGTGATCCGCTGCGTGGGGGACCCGGAGCGCCGTTTCGCCGAGGACGCCCTGCGGATGCTGCGGGCGGTGCGCTTTTCCGCCCAGCTGGGCTTTTCCATCGAGGGGGAGACCGCCGCCGCCCTGGCCCGCTGCGCCTCCGGGGCCGCCCGCCTCTCCCGGGAGCGCATCCGGGCGGAGCTGGAGAAGACCCTCCTCTCCCCCCGGCCCGAGCGGGTTGGGGAGATGCTCCGCCTGGGCCTGCTGGCCCATCTGACCCCCCTGCGGGAGCCCCCCGATCTGTCCGCCCTCCGGGCGGCGGAGGCCGCGCCGGTCCCCCGGTGGGCCGCCTTCTGCGCCGCCGCGGGCTTTCCGCTGGAGGCCCTGCCCGTGGAGCGCGCCCTGCTGCGGGCGGTGCGCCATCCGGAGGCGGCGGCTGTCCGCGCTCTGGCCCTCTCGGGCGGGGAGATCGCCGCGCAGGGGTTTTCCGGCCCGGCCATCGGCGCGGCCCAGCGGCGGCTGGCCGCCCATATCCTGGCCCACCCGGCGGACAACACCCGGGAACGGCTGCTGGCCCTGCTGGGAACGGCGCCCGGGCCGCCGTTTTGAGGAAAACAGGAAAAAATCCCCCCCGCCCTGCATAAGGATAGCGGGAGAGGGGGGCGGACCATGGAACGCAGAGGAAAAAAGGAGAGCCTTTTGGAGCGGACGGCGGAGGTCTTCGACCTGCCGGGGGACCTGGTGGCAGGGCTGCCCCGGGTGGAGATCACCGGCTGCCGGGAGCTGCGTATGGAGAATCACCGGGGTATCCTGGCTTACGGCGAGGACGAGATCCATATCAGCGGGGGAAAGATGATCCTCAAGGTCCGGGGGGCCCATCTGGAGCTCAAGGCCATGAACGCCGGCGAGCTGCTGATCACCGGTGAAATTGCCGGCGTGGATTTCTCCTGAGGAGGGCCGCCCATGCAGAAGCTGATCAATTTCCTGCGGGGGAGCGTCCGGCTGGAGATCACCGGCGCCTTTCCCGAGCGCTTTCTCAACCTGTGCGCCCAGCGGGGGGTGCTCTTCTGGGGCGTGGAGTGGCGGGAGGCCGGCGTCCTCCGGATCACCGTGGCCCACCGGGATGCGGCCCGGGCCGAGGCCCTGGGCGAACGGGTGCTGTGCCAGGTGGCGCGGCTCAGCCGCCGGGGGGTCCCATCCTTTTTGTGGCGCTTCCGGAAGCGCTACGCCTTCCTGGCGGGCTTTGCGGGCTCCCTGCTGGCCGTGTGCATCCTCTCCAGTTTTATTCTCACCGTGGATGTCCAGGGCAACGAGACGGTCTCCACCGCCCAGATCCTCTCCGAGCTCCGGCGGCAGGGGGTGCGCCCCGGGGCCTACGGCCCCGCCATCGACGAGCGGGAGGCGGCCAACCGGGTCCTGCTCCAGCTTCCCAGCCTGTCCTGGATGGCCATCAACCTCCACGGCACCCGGGCCGAGGTTTTGGTGCGGGAGGCTGTGCCCAAGCCGGAGGTGGTGGACGAGCGCCGGCTGGGGGATATTGTGGCCGAGGCCCCCGGGATCCTCACCCATCTGGAGGTGGAGTCCGGTCAGGCCATGTTTCAGGAGGGGGACACCGTGGTGGCCGGAGAGGTCCTCATCAGCGGCACGGTGCGCATGGATCCGCCGGAGTACAGCGGGCGGGAGCCCTCCTGGCTGGAGGTGCGGGCCATGGGCCGGGTGTACGCCCGTACCTGGCGCATCCTGACCGCCGAGATCCCCCTGGAGGGGATGGTCAAGGACTACACCGGGGAGGCGGAGCACCGCTGGTTTGTGAATCTTCTGGGCCGCAGGGTCAATTTTTACAGAAACGGTGGCATTTCCTTTGCAAAGTATGATAAAATAAGCGAGGTGTGGACCCTGACCCTCCCGGGCGGGCAGCGCCTGCCCCTGGCCCTGGGCCGGGAGACCCTCCGGGCCTATGAGACCGGGGGGGCGGAGCTGGACGCCGCAGCCGCCCAGACCCTGCTGGAGCAGCGGCTGGAGGAGGCCCTTCTGGCTCAGGTGGGGGACGGACAGGTGGTCCGCACGGACTGCGCCGCCGTCCGGCGGGACGGAATGCTCACCGTCACCCTCACCGCCGAGTGCCGGGAGGAGATCGGGACCTTCGTCCCCCGCAGCACGCCGCCATTGACAAATGAGAAAGGACCGTAGAGCATTGACAGAACAGACCATCAGCATTGATCGTATGGAGGCGGCCGCCGATCTGTTCGGCTCCTTCGACGAGAACATCAAGATCATTGAGCACGAGCTGGCCGTCACGGTGGTGAGCCGGGACGACCAGCTCAAGGTGTCCGGCGAGGCCGAGCACGTCATGCACGCGGTGAAGGCCATCCAGGGCCTGCTGTCCCTGGCCGGGCGTAAGGAGACCATCACCGAGCAGAATGTCCGCTACATCATCAACCTGGTCCAGGCGGGGAACGAGGACCACATCAACGACATCGCCCGGGACGTGCTCTGCGTCACCGCCAAGGGCAAGCCCATCAAGGCCAAGACCCTGGGCCAGAAGCGCTATGTGGACGCCATCAAGAAGAATACCGTCACCCTGGGCATCGGCCCGGCGGGCACCGGCAAGACCTATCTGGCGGTGGCCGCCGCCGTGGCCGCCTTTCGGGACAAGCAGGTCAACCGCATCATCCTCACCCGCCCGGCGGTGGAGGCGGGGGAGCGGCTGGGCTTCCTGCCCGGGGACCTCCAGTCCAAGGTGGACCCCTACCTGCGGCCCCTGTACGACGCCCTCTTCGACATGCTGGGGGCCGACACCTATAATAAATACCTGGAGCGGGGCAGCATTGAGGTGGCCCCCCTGGCCTATATGCGGGGCCGCACCCTGGACGACTCCTTCATCATCCTGGACGAGGCCCAGAACACCAGCCGGGAGCAGATGAAGATGTTCCTCACCCGCCTGGGGTTCGGCTCCAAGATCGTCATCACCGGCGACGTAACCCAGATCGACCTGCCCGCCGACAAGGTCTCCGGCCTGAAGGAGGCCATGCGGGTGCTGGACCACGCGGAGGACATCGCCGTGTGCCGCCTGGGGGAGGCCGACGTGGTCCGCCACGTGATCGTGCAGCGGATCATCAAGGCCTACGAGGCGGACGAGACCCGGCGGGCCCGGGGCAAAAAGTGAGGAGGCGCCATCCATGGCAAAGCGGCATTATATCCCGGTGACCGCCGACGTGCCCGGCGCGGCGTCCCAGCAGAACTGCGCCCTCCTCCGGCGGGCCGTCCGCACGGTCCTGGAGCTGGAGGGAGTCGCCGCCCCCTGCGAGGTGGACGTGCTCCTCACCGGCGACGGGGGGATTCACCAGATCAACCAGGAGCAGCGGGGGGTGGACGCCCCCACCGACGTGCTCTCCTTCCCGGCCCTGGAGCTGGAGCCGGGCGTCCCCCCCGGACCGGCGGACGCCGACCCGGGGACCGGGCTCGTCCCCCTGGGGGACATGGTGATCTCCGTGGAGCGGGTGAAGGCCCAGGCGTTGGAATACGGCCACCCCCGGCGGCGGGAGCTAGCCTATCTGGCGGTCCACTCCACCCTCCACCTGCTGGGCTACGACCACCTGGACGAGGGCCCGCAAAAGGCCCGGATGCGGGCGCGGGAGGAGATTGTAATGGACAAGCTGGGGCTGAGGCGCGAAGCTGCGCAGAAAGGTTGAGAGGTACCGATGGAAATCAAAAAATCGGGCATGATCGCGGTGGTGGGCCGCCCCAACGTGGGCAAATCCACCCTGACCAACGCCCTGGTGGGCGAGAAGATCGCCATCGTCACCAGCAAGCCCCAGACCACCCGCAACCGCATCTGCGCGGTGCTCAGCCGGGGGGAGCGTCAGTTCGTCTTTCTGGACACGCCGGGGCTCCACAAGGCCCGGACCCGGCTGGGGGACTACATGGTCAAGGTGGCCCGGGACAGCATGGCCGGGGTGGACGCCGCCGCCCTGCTGGTGGAGCCCATCCCCAACATCGGAGCGCCGGAGGAGGCCCTCATCGGCCGCATCGGGGAGCTGAATGTGCCCGCCGTGCTGGTGATCAACAAGACCGACACGGTGAAGAAGGAGGACCTGCTGGCCGTGATGCAGGTCTACGGCGCCCGGCACGACTTTGCCGCCATCGTCCCCATCTCGGCCCGGACCGGCGAGGGGGTGGAGGAGCTGCTGGAGGTGCTGGGGCAATTCCTCCCGGACGGGCCCCGGCTCTTCCCCGAGGGCATGGTCACCGACCAGCCCGAGCGGCAGATCTGCGCCGAGATTGTGCGGGAGAAGCTGCTGCTCTGTCTGGACAAGGAGATCCCCCACGGCACCGCCGTGGAGATCACCCGCTTTGTCCAGCGGGACGCCGACGACGTGATCGAGCTGGACGCCACCATCTACTGCGAGAAGGCCAGCCATAAGGGGATCATCATCGGCAAGGGGGGCGCGATGCTCAAGAAAATCGGGGCCCTGGCCCGCCGGGATGTGGAGGCCTTTATGGGGGCCAAGGTGTTTTTGCAGACCTGGGTGAAGGTGAAGGAGAACTGGCGGGACAGCGACGCCCTGATCCGCAACTTCGGCTACCGGGATGAGTGAGGGGGCGCGCATGGAGGCATCGAAGATCGCCGCAGACATTCTGACACAGGTCCGGAAGGCCGTGGTGGGCAAGGATGATACGATGGCCCGGGTGCTGCTGGCCATTCTGGCCCAGGGCCACATTCTGCTGGAGGACATCCCCGGCGTGGGCAAGACCACCATGGCCCTGGCCTTCGCCCGGGCCCTGGGCCTGGCGTACAGCCGGGTCCAGTTCACCCCGGACGTGATGCCCTCAGACATCACCGGGTTCTCCCTCTACAACCGGGAGACCGGGCGCATGGAGTACCAGCCGGGGGCGGTGCTGTGCAACCTGTTCCTGGCCGACGAGCTCAACCGGGCCACCAGCCGCACCCAGTCCGCCCTGCTGGAGGCCATGGAGGAGGGCCAGGTGACGGTGGACGGGGAGAGCCGCCCGGTCCCCCAGCCCTTCCTGGTGATCGCCACCCAGAACCCGGCGGGGGCCTCGGGCACCCAGCTGCTGCCCGACTCCCAGATGGACCGCTTTATGATCCGGCTCTCCATCGGCTACCCCAGGCCGGAGGACGAGCTGGAGCTCCTGCGCCGCAAGGGCCGGGGCAACCCCCTGGACCAGGTGGAGCAGGTGGTGGACAAGCCCGGCCTGCTGGCCCTGCGGGAGGCCGCCGCCGCCGTCCACACCGGCGAGGCGGTGCTGGACTACATCATCCGCCTCGTCGGGGCCACCCGGAGCCATCCGCTCATCGCCCAGGGAGGCAGCCCCCGGGCCACCCTGGCCCTGGCCGCCATGTCCCGGGCGGCCGCCCTGGTCCGGGGCCGGGACTATGTGATCCCGGACGACGTGGCCCTGGTGTTCCGGGACGTGATCGCCCACCGGCTGATCCTGTCCCCCCGGGCCGAGGCCGATCCCAAGGCCGACCCGGCCAGGGAGATCCTCCGGGCGGCGCCCCCGCCCAAGATCCAGTGAGGGCGCCATGATCCGGCGGCGCATCCTCTACGGCGGGGCTCTGGCCGCCGCCGTCCTCTACCAGATTCTCTATGAGGGCTATCCGGGCACCCTGTTCCTGGTGCTGGTGATCGCCATGCCCCTGCTGGCCCTGGTCCTGAGCCTGCCCGGGCTGCTGGGGAGCGCCCTGGTCCTCGTGGCCCGGGCCCCCGCCGTGTCCCGGGGGGAGACGGTGGAGTTCTCGATCCGGCTGGCCTGCCGCTGGCCCCTGCCCGCAGCCCGGGTGAGCCTCCGGCTGGAGCTCACCAACCAGCTCACCGGGGGGACACGCGCCGTCCGCCGGGTCCTCCTGGGTCCCGGCCGGGACACGGTGCTCCGGGAGTCCGCCGCCCCCGGCCACTGCGGGCAGATCACCTGCCGGGCCGTCCGGGCCCGGATCTGCGACCTGTCCGGCCTGTTCTCCTTCCCCCTCCGGACAGGGGGGGAGGCGGCCGTCCTGGTGCTCCCGCTGCCCGACGGGGCGGAGCTCCCCCCGGAGCTGCTGGGGGGCCGCCAGGAGGGGGCCCAGCTAAAGCCCCGCCCCGGCGGCGGCCCCGGCGAGGACTACGATCTGCGCCCCTACCGCCCCGGGGATCCCCTGCGGGCGGTCCACTGGAAGCTGTCCTCCAAGCTGGACGGCCTGGTGGTGCGGGAGACCCTGGAGCCCTGCCGGGCCGCCCTGGCCCTGACCTATGACCACTTCGGCCCGCCGGAGGCCCTGGACCGGACCCTGGACCGGCTGTACGGCCTCTCCCGGCTGCTGCTGAAGCGGGGCCGGGCCCACCGCATCCAGTGGGCCGACCCGGTGAGCGGCGCGGTGGAGGACTGGCCGGTGGGCGGCGAGGGGGAACTGATTGCCGTCCTGGCCGCCGCCCTGGCCCTCCGGGCCCCGGAGACGGGGCAGTCCATCCTGGACCAGCCTCCCCTGCGGGCGGGGGACGGGGAGACGGTCCGCCGCTTCCACGTGGCCCCGGAGCCCGGCGAGAGGGGGGCGGCGGAATGAAGACATGGCTGAAGCAGGGGCTGCTTCCGGCCGCCGCGGCCGGGGCGCTGCTGCTGCCCGCCCTGTGGGGCCTGGCCTTCACCCTGGCCGCCTCCTTTTCGCTGGACGTGGACCGGACGGTCCTGGGCTGGGGCTGCCTGTGCCTGGGGCTGGCCTTTCTGGTGATCGTCTCCCTGCCCCGATGGCGCTGGATCCCCCTGCTGGCGGCGGCGGGGACCTGGGGCCTCGTTCTCTGGCGCTGCTGGGACACCCTGGTCCTGGGGGAGATCTCCATGCGCTGCTCGGTGGTCAACACCTTTGCCCAGTACATGGGGAGCGTGAGCACCATCCACCCCATCGCGGAGCTGCCCGCCCACGTGTGGACCGCCTCGGCCACCCTGCTGGCTCTGGTGATCGCGGCCCCGGTGGCCCTGCTGTGTGCCTGGGCCCTGGTGCGGCTGCGCTCCGCCGCTCTGTTCTTCTGGTTCACCTTCCCCCTGCTGCTGCCCGCCCTGACTCCCAACACCCTGCCCGATCTGCCGCCGCTGCTGGTCCTGCTGTGTGCCTGGATGGCCGCGTGGACGGTCTCCCTGGCCGTCCGGGGGAAAGACCGGACCGGCGGCGCGCTCCTCACCCTGCTGGCTCTGGGGTGCGCCGGAGGACTGCTGCTGGGGGTCTCCCGGGCCCTCCCGGCGGACAGCTACCAGCGCCCCCAGTGGGCCGACCGGGCCCGGGAGGAGCTCTCCAACTGGGCCTCCCGCCATCTGGACCGGCTGCTGGAGGGGGACGGCCCCGGCGTGGGGGGCGGGCTAAACGGCTCGTCCCTGGCCGACGCGGACGGCGGCGTGGACCTGTCGGACGCCGGGCCCCTGCGGTACACCGGCCGGACCGTCCTCAAGGTGGAGGCCGATCTCACCGGGCGGATCTACCTGCGGGGCTTTTCGGGGGCGGTCTACGAGGGGAACCGCTGGGCCCCCCTGCCCGACGGGGACTATGCGCAGCCGCTGCCTGCGTCCGCCCTGGTGGACTCCGCCTCCTGGGAGGAGGAGCTCCAGGCCCGCCAGCCCATGAACTACCCAGCATGGATTGACCGGGAGACCCATCCGGAGCACCAATATGTGAAATTCACCGTGGAGAACGTGGGGGCCGATCCCGGCTTCGTCTACTACCCCTACCAGATCCTGACCACCCCCGACCAGCTGGGGGGCGCGGCCTTCGTCCACGACGCCTATCTGGCCCGGGCCGAGGACGTGTGGACCCACACCCTCTACGTCATGCCGGAGTGCGGGCCGGGCCGGGAGAACACCGTCCCGGAATCGCTCCAGCTGCCGGAGCTCAGCTACCGGGCGTTTGCCCATAACCACTATCGGGATGTGCCGGAGGAGCTCCGGGAGCCGCTGTGGGAGCACTGGGTCCGCATCCAAAGCGACCCGGAGCACGTCCTCCCCGGCGGGCGGGAGAACGAGCACTACCAGTGGCTGATGGGACTGTCCAGTGGGAAAAACACCCCTGACGATCTGGAAATGGCCGCCCTGGTGGCCGACTACCTGAGCGTCTGCACGGAATACGACCCCGACACCCCCGCCACCCCGGAGGGGGAGGACTTCGTGACCTACTTCCTCACCGAGAGCCGCCGGGGCTACTGTATGCACTACGCCAGCGCCGCCGTGCTCCTGCTGCGGAGCGTGGGCATCCCCGCCCGGTATGTGAGCGGCTACGTGGCCGATATGAGGAACGGCCGGGCCGCCGTCCCCGACTCCAACGCCCACGCCTGGGTGGAGATCTACCTGAACGGCTACGGCTGGGAGCCGGTGGAGGTCACCCCGGCCTATCTGGGGGGCACCCCGGGCCGGAGTGTGGAGTCCACCCCCACCCCCGCCCCCC
>CANSQX010000086.1 GCA_947649225.1 uncultured Flavonifractor sp. | reverse complement strand
ACCCCCGGCCCACTGCTTAGAAGGCAGTTGCTCTATCCACCTGAGCTACAGGCGCATATGGAGCGGGTGATGGGAATCGAACCCACGCGACCAGCTTGGAAGGCTGGGATTCTACCATTGAACTACACCCGCATGGAGCCAACACAGCAGAATGTCAGCTCAGGTATCATAGCACATCCCGGCGCGATTTGTCAATCCTTACTTTTCATCTTTTTTTCCATCCCTCTATTTTTCAGAGAGACATACACAAATCGCCCAATTTCTGATTGCAATTCTACAGGGGGTATTGTATAATTATATCGGCCTTTTTTAGGCACCACAAGAAGGAAGGAGTTTTTTTGTATGAAGAAGACCAAACTTGTCTCCCTGCTCCTGGCGCTGGCTATGGTAGTCGCCCTGGCCGCGTGCAGCGGCGGCGGCGCACCCTCCGGCGGCGAGCCCTCCGGCTCCGGTACCAGCGAGCCCTCCGGCGGCGGCGCGCCCACTGGCGACGCCCCCTCTGTCATTAAGATCGGTATCGTAAACCCCACCACCGGCCCTCTGGCTGGCTTTGGCGAGGGCTGTCCCTGGGTGGAGAATCTGCTGGTGGACTACGTGAACAACGAGCTGGGCGGTATCTCCTTTGAGGCCTATGGCGACACCAAGATTCCTATCGAGGTCGTGATCTACGACTCCGAGAGCGACACCACTACCTGCTCCGAGATGGCGCAGAAGCTGGTGGAGGAGGACAAGGTGGACATGCTCATCGCCCGCCATACCCCCGAGACCGTAAACCCCGTCAGCCAGGTGGCTGAGCGCTACGGCGTTCCCTGCGTGGGCATTGACGCCCCCGTGGACGCGTGGCTGGCCGAGGGCCCCTATGAGTGGACCTATCACGCTTTCTGGACCCTGGATATGATGTACGACCAGTACTCCTCCATGTGGGAGCAGGCCGGCTTCGCCAAGGGCTCCGGCGCCAAGATCGGCATTCTCTTCGCCAACGACGCCGACGGTACGGCTTGGTACAATATCTTTGCCGATAAAATCAAGGAGGACGGCTACACTCTGGTGGATCCCGGCCAGTACCCCGCCGGCACCACCGACTACTCCGACGTGATCAACAAGTTCAAGTCCGAGGGCGTGGAGATCCTCTGCGGCACCAACACCAACCCCGACTTCGGCTCCTTCTGGCTCCAGGCTAACCAGCTGAGCTTCACCCCCAAGTTCGTCACCATGGGCAAGGCGTACCTGCTCCGCGCTGACGCCGAGGCCATCGGCGCCGACCTGATGAACAACAACGCCGCCGAGATGTGGTGGAGCCCCTATCACCCCTACACCTCCGCTCTGACCGGCATGGACGGCAAGACCCTGGCCGACATGTATATGGAGGAGTCCGGCCGTGAGATCACCCAGCCCATGGGCCTGAAGTACGCCTCCATGGAGCTGTGCATTGCCGCCCTCCAGAACGCCAAGAGCCTGGAGCCCGAGGACATCCGCGACGGCATCGCCGCCATTGATGTGGATACCCTGATCGGCCACATCTCCTATAATGACGAGCACTACAGCACCACCCCGCTGGCCGGCGGCCAGTGGCAGGTGGTGGACGGCAACCTCCAGCTGTTCATCATCAACAACGCCCTCAATCCTGAGATTCCCACCAACGGCGAGCTCAAGGTGAACTAAGCGGTCGTTTTCGTCAAACTATCCAATTCAGCCCTCTTAATATGATGCAGATTTTCCCTTGACTGTGATCCTCGTTTATCGTGTATCCTGACACTGTACAAGGGGCTGCACTGGGGGGTTCTCGTGGAAATCGAGCGGAGGGCCCCGGCTTTCCGCTCGATTTCTCCGGGTTTATCCGCAGGCCCCGGGCCCGCGCCGGACGGCGGCGCAAAGGCGGGCCCAAAATCACAGCGGCGCTTTCGAGCGGCGCCGCACCGGGGAGGACGGTGTATGGAAAACTTACTCGAGTTCAAAAACGTGACCGCAGGCTATGGCCGGGTCCAGATCCTGCACGACCTCACATTTGAGGTCAAAAAGGGGGAGGTTCTGGGGGTCATCGGCCCCAACGGCTGCGGTAAGAGCACCATGTTCAACGCGCTGATCGGCCTCATCACCCCCACGCAGGGGAACATCATCTTCAAGGATCACGATGTCACAAAAATGAGCGCCAACGACCGGGCCCGCATGGGCATCGGACGGACCTATCAGGTCCCCCGCCCCTTCGAGGGCATGACAGTATACGAAAATGTTCTGGTGGCCGCCGTCCACGGCGCCGGCATGAGCGAGAAGGCCGCCCAGCCCAAGTGCATCGAGGCCCTGAAACTCACCGGGCTGTATGACAAGCGGGAGGTGGTCTCGGGCACCCTGACTCTGCTGGACCGCAAGCGTCTGGAGATCGCCCGGGCCCTGGGCACCCAGCCGGTGCTCCTGCTGCTGGACGAGGTGGCCGCCGGTCTGACCGAGGCCGAGGTGGGCGACGTCATGCAGATGGTGGCCGACCTGAAGGCCGAGGGCTTCACCATCATCTGGATCGAGCACGTCATTGAGACCATGGTGAACTCCACCGACCATCTGATGTGTATGTCCGACGGCACGCAGCTGCTCATTGGCGACCCGCTGGAGGTCATGAACTCCAAGCTGGTGGAAGAGGTCTATCTGGGGGTGGAAGAGGATGAGTGAGCCTATTCTGAAGGTCGAGCATATTCAGGCCAAATATGGCGACTTCCTGGCGGTGTCCGACGCCTCTATGGAGGTTCCCGCCCAGCAGGTGGTCTCCCTGATCGGGGCCAACGGCGCGGGCAAGTCCACCATGATGGACTGCGTGGCCGGGGTACATACCCCCACCTCCGGCAAGGTCTTCTTCAAGGGGGAGGACATCACCGGCCTGCCCGCCCACGAGATCGTCACCCGGGGCCTTTGCCTGGTGCCCCAGGGCAGCCGCTGCTTTGTGCGCATGAGCGTGGAGGACAACCTTATTATGGGCTCCTTCCCCAAGGCGGCCCGGGCCCATATGAAGGACTCCCTGGATCGGGTGTACGAGCTGTTTCCTGTGCTCAAGGAGAAGCGCAACGACGCCTCGGGCAGCCTGTCGGGCGGCCAGCGGCAGATGGTGGCCATCGGCCGTGCGCTGATGACCCGGCCGGAGCTCATCCTCTTCGACGAGATCTCCCTGGGCTTGGCCCCCACCATCATCAAGGACATCTACGCGCGGATCAAGCAGATCAACCAGGAGGGCATGAGCGTGGTGCTGGTGGAGCAGGACGTGAAGCGCAGCCGCAAGGCCAGCGAGAGCTGCTTCGTCATGCTCAAGGGCCGCGTGGTCCTGTCCGGTCCCTCGCAGGAGCTGAGCGAGGAGGCAATCAAAAATGCGTACTTCGGCATTTGACCGTACTTTCATAATGAGGAGGTGCCGCCTGTGATCCAGCAAATTGTCAACGGCATCCTGCTGGGCGGCGTGTACGCGCTGGTGGGCGTGGGCATGAGCATGATTTTCGGCATCGTGCAGCTCACCAACCTGGCCCACGGAGAGTTTGTCATCCTCTCCGCCTATCTGAGCACGGTGCTCTGCACCAACCTGGGGCTCCATCCCCTGCTCACCCTGATTATCACCGTGCCGCTGATGTTCGTCATCGGTATGGTGCTCCAGAACCTGCTGATCAACCGGGTGATGGCCCGGGGCTCCGAGCCCGCCCTGCTGGTCACCTTCGGCCTGTCCATCATCATCCAGAATACTCTGCTGCTGCTCTTCTCGGCGGACGCCCAGCGCATGGTGACCTCCTTCCAGAGCCTGAGCGTGGATCTGGGGCCCATCAAGCTGCCGGTACTCCAGCTGCTGGTCTTCGGCATCGGTCTGGTTGTGGTGCTGCTGCTGGACCTGTTCATGAAGAAAACCTATCTGGGCCAGTCCATCCGGGCCACCAGCGACGACAAGACCGCCGCCACCCTGATGGGCGTCAATGTCAAGCACACCTACGGTATCGCCATGGGTCTGGCCATGGGCACTGCGGCGCTGGCCGGCCTGTGCGTGGGTATGCCCTGGACCTTCTATCCCACCAGCGGCTCCCAGTACCTGATCATCGCCTTCGGCGTGGTGGTCATCGGCGGCATGGGCTCCATCAAGGGCACCCTGGTTGCCGGCCTGGTCTTCGGTCTGGCTCAGGTGCTGGGCGGTACCAACTATGGAATGCTGGTCAGCTATGCCGTACTGCTGATTATGCTGATCGTCAGGCCCCAGGGCCTGTTCTCGAAGTAAGGGGGGCGCGGTAATATGAAAAGACATCAAACGGGCCTCCTGAACCAGGCGCTTCTGATCGTTGTGATCGTGGTGCTGGCCGTACTCTATCTCTGTGCCGCCCTGGGGTTGATCGACTCCAATGTCATGCGTATCATGCTGAGCATGTGCCTCTACTGCGCCATGGGCACCATGTGGAACCTGATGAGCGGACACTGCGGCCTCACCTCGCTGGGCCAGCAGTCCTTCGTCGGCCTGGCCGGCTACACCCTGGCCGTCATGACCACCTACTACAGCCTGCCCTACGGCGCGGCCATCATTGTGGGCGGCATCCTGTCCGCCCTGCTGGCTCTGGGCCTGTCTCTGGTGTTCTTCCGGATGCGGGGCATGTATTTCGCCGTGGCCACCTGGATCACGGCCGAGGCCCTGAAGACCATCTTCACCAGCTGGGGCTTCGTAAAGAAGGGCGCCGGTATGACGGTTAAGCTCCGCCCCTACCCCACTACCATGGAGATCTTCATCCTGGCCCTGACGCTGGCCATTGTGGCCACCCTGGTGGTCCACTTCCTGCTGAAATCCCGTACCGGCCTGGGCCTCTCCGCCATGGGCAACGACGCGGACGCGGCCTCCAGCGTGGGCGTGAACATCTTTAAGTCCAAGCTCGTCTGCTTCGTGCTGGCCGGCTTCTTCACCGGTATCGCCGGCGTCATCTTCTACATGAACAAGGGCTCCATTTTCCCCACCGGCGGCTTCAGCATTGAGTGGACGGTCTCCATCGTGTTTATCGTCATTATCGGCGGAGTCGGTACCTCGGTCGGACCCATCGTCGGGTCGATCATCTACGTGCTCCTGTCCGAGTTCCTCTCCAAGTATCCCGGCTGGAGCAACATCATTCTGGGTATCATCGCCATTGTGGTGATCGTGGTTATGCCTGACGGTATCGTCGGCACCCTCCAGAAGAAGTTCCACTTCGAGATCATGTCCCTGCGCCGTCACGCGCCGGAATAATCCCAAACCAAGCGTCCCCTGCCGGAGCCTGTTCCCAGGCCCTGTCAGGGGACGCCTTTTTTGGGGTCTACACCGCCAGTCTTCCCGCCTTTTGGTCCGTTCCGGCAGGGGACCGGGGATGTCCCGGCTTTCCTTTACAAAATATTCACATCAAATTAGAAATTTAGACACCATTCTCCTCTGCAATCTGGTATTCTATCCTTGTCAGGAATCAGCACATGAACCAACTCCTCCTCTCTTCCCTCTCTTTTCTTTCAGCACTGTCCCCGCAGGGCGGCTATCGCCCCCTGCGGGGGACAGACAAACAACTCCGCGCCCGCAAGGGCGCGTTTTTTGATCCCCGCATGGTTTCCAGCGCAATGGGCATACTAGGCAGCAGTCTCATCAAAGAGGTGAATCCGATGTCCGTTGTCAATCCCGCCATCCGGCGGCAGTTCAACTCCATGCCGCCCCACCTCCAGGACGCCGTCCTGTCCATGGGGGTCCGCCTGGACACCATGACCGATCTGATGTCCTGTCTGGAGCGCATCATCGCTGAGGGCGAGCGCCATGCTTGACCACGCCGCCCTCTCCCCCAAGGCGCTGGCCTACTTCCAGGCCCTGCCCGTCAGCGCCCAGGTGGCCATGACCCACAGCAACCGCACCCTCCGCACCCTGGAGGACCTCCAGGCCTTCGAGGCCCGCAGCCTCGCCGGTCTGGAGGATCTCCTCCGCCGGAGTCCCCCCGGCCCGACGGCTGCCCTTTGATCCCCCATCGTTTCCAGTCGGGCGATGGAAAACCCGGCTTTTTGTCCGGCGACGCAAGAACGCGTTTCCCCGCAAAATCGTATCAGGAGGCCGATTGCCATGCCCCACTTCCACCGCAAAGCCCTGCTCACTGCCGCCGTGCTGGCCCTGTGCCTGGGGGCCCCCTTCCTCGCCCGCCTCTACCAGAGCGGCGAGGCGGCCCGCACCGCCGCCGCCATGGCCGCCGTCCCCGCCTCGGCCGGGAACTGGGGGCTCTCCTTCCAGACCGAGGGGGAGCCCCCGGTGGGCAACGCCGGGGCGGCCGAGCTGGCTCAATACAACGCCTACTTTTTAGGGGACACCAGTCAGAAGGTCCTCTATCTGACCTTTGACTGTGGCTATGAAAACGGATATACCGCCCAAATCCTGGATGCCCTGAAGGCCCACAGCGCCCCTGCCGCCTTTTTTGTGGTAGGACACATGGTCGAATCCGCCCCCGACCTGGTCCGGCGCATGGCGGAGGAGGGCCACATTGTGGGCAACCACACCTTCCACCACCCCGACATGTCCGCTATCTCCGATGAGGCCGCCTTTCAGGCCGAGCTCAGTGCCCTGGAGACCCTGTATCAGGAGACCACCGGGCAGGTCATGCCCCGGTTCTACCGCCCGCCCCAGGGCAAGTACAGCGAAGAGAACCTCCGCCAGGCCCAGGCCCTGGGTTACCGGACGGTCTTCTGGAGCCTGGCCTATGTGGACTGGTACGCCGACGACCAGCCCTCCCGCGAAGAGGCCTTCTCCAAGCTGATCCCCCGGGTCCACAACGGCGCGATTGTCCTGCTCCACTCCACCTCGGCCACCAATGCCGAGATTCTGGACGAGCTTCTCACCCGCTGGGAGGAGATGGGCTATACCTTCGCCTCCCTGGAGGACCTGCCGGAGCCCCAGCCGGGCTGACCGCCGCAAAAAAGCGCCCTGTACGGCATTTGCCGTACAGGGCGCGCTGCTTCTGTCATTGGGACGCTCCGGGCAGGCGCTGCACGCCCGCTTCCGTGACGAGGAGCGGGACAGCCCAGTCGGCGGCCTCCTGGGCGGCAGCCTCCACCCGCTGGGCCTCAAAGGCCACCAGAATCTGCCCGGCCTCCGGACACCTGGACAGGTAGCGGTCGTAGTAGCCCGCCCCGTGGCCGATCCGTCCCCCCGCCCGGTCGAAGCCCACGCAGGGGACCAGCACTAGGTCCAGCTCCCCCGGCTCCGCCAGCCGGGAGCGGGCGGCCATGGGGGCGCGGATCCCGTAGCGGCCGGTCTCCCAGCTGTCCGCATCCCAAGGGATCCGGGCGTCCATGAGTCCCCCGGGCTGCGAGACGGGAAAGGCCAGCACCTTGCCGGCGGCCTCCGCCCAGGCGTGGAAGGCGGTCAGGTCCACCTCGTCCCCGGTGGCCATATAGGAGAGAATCACCCGGGCCCTCCCGACCTCCGGAAGGCCGATCAGCGCCCGGCAGACCGCCGCGCTGAAGGCGGAGCGCTGCTCCGGGGAGAGGGCCCGGCGGGCAGCCAGACAGGCCTGCCGCTGCTCCCTCTTGCGCACCCGGAGAAAGGCCGTCCGAAGCCCCCCGGCCAGATAGAGGGAGCCAAAGGCGATCACGGGCCGTCCATAGCCCCGTGCGGCGGACACGGCCTCCTCCAGCCCGGCACAGGGGGCGGCGGGCAGAGCGTACCGGCGGGTAATCTGCTCCGCCAGCGCCGCGCCGGGCAGAGCCCGGGGGCTGTCCGGGGTGACGCAGACAAACTGCGCCCCATAGGGCGCCAGCAGGTCCAGCATGGCCGTGTAATCCTTATCGGCCAGCACACCCAGCAGGAAGGTGACCTTCTCCCCCGGCAGATAGGCGTCCAGGTTTTCCGCCATCGCCTGGGCGCACTGGGGGTTATGCCCCCCGTCCAGGAGAAACAGCGGCTCCCGGCCCAGCACCTCAAACCGGGCGGGCCACCGCACCCGGGCCAGCCCCTCCCGGAGCGCCTTCGGTTCGATCTGCCAGCCCCGGGCCCGGAGGGCCTCCACCGTCTCCAGCGCCGTGGCTGCGTTGCGCAGCTGGCACTCCCCCAGAAGGGGGAGCGTGAAGATCTGATCCCGCCATTGAAAGCTCTGCCCGTCCAGGCTGCGGCTCAGGGGGACGATTTGGGAAAAGTCCGCCCGGCGCAGGGGGACTCCCCGGGTCCGGCAGAGCGCCTGAATCTCCGCCAGCGCCTCGGGCGGGCCGCCGTAGCAGACGGCGGTACATCCCGGCTTGATGATCCCCGCCTTAGTCCGGGCGATTTCGGCCAGGGTCTGCCCCAGATACTCCGTGTGCTCCAGGCCGATGTTGGCGATCACCGCCGCCTCGGGGGCGTCGATGGCGTTGGTGCTGTCCAGCGCGCCCCCCATACCCACCTCCAGCACCACGATGTCACAGCGCTCCCGGAGAAAATAGACCATGGCGACGGCGGTCACCAGCTCAAACTGGCTGGGATGGTCCGCCATGGCGTCCGCAATGGGCTGCACCTGCCCGGTGATGGCGGCCAGAGTCTCGCCGGGGATATTCCGGCCGTTCACCTGCATCCGCTCACAAAAATCCTGGAGGTAGGGGGAGATGTAGAGGCCGGTCCGGTATCCGGCCGCCCGCAGAACGGCGGCCAGCATGGCGCAGGTGCTCCCCTTGCCGTTGCTCCCGGCCACGTGGACAAATTTCAGCTGTTTCTGGGGATTGCCCAGGGCCTCCAGCAGGGCCCGGGTCCGGCCCAGACCCAGCCGGGTGGCGCTCCAGGTGCAGCGCTCGATGTAGGAGATGGCCTCCTGTTCTGTCATGGTAGCATCCCCCATTTTATGCAGCCTTGCGGCGGAAGGTACGGCGGACGGCATCGGTCAGCCCCGGCAGGACCAGTCCAAAGGCTATAGACTTGCCCACACAGAGGACCAGGCGGGGAATCAGCGATCCAAAGAGGAACGCAAAGGAATAGTAGTCGAAAATCTTGCTGTCCACATAGAGCGCGCCAGTGTTCAGCACCAGGATCATCAGCTCGGCCAGCATCACCAGCCCCACCGTCTGGCGGCGGCTCAGCGCGAAGCCCTTCCGCCGGGCCCAAAGTCCCACCACCAGGCCGCAGGCCATATAGGGCAGAATCCACAGCGGCGTGGTGGCGGTGACGCCGTAGCGCAGGAGCTGGTAGATCAGCGTCCCGGTTCCGCCGATGAGGATGCCGTCCACCGGCCCGAAGAGCAGGGCCCCAAGGAGCACCGGCAGGCTCTCAAAGGTGAGCTTCAAATTCCCCAGATCCAGGGAAATGTACCCCAGGACCGCACACATGGCGGCCAGCATGGCGTCAATGGTGAGCTGTTTTGTTTTCATTGCAAAAAAACTCCTTTCGTGACAGATCGCCACGAAAGGAGACGAATCACCCCTCAGTGGCAGCGGACGCGGGACAGCACCGCGCACAGTATTGTGCTTCGTCCGCAGGCAACTTCCCATCCTGCGGCACTTAACGCGCTGGCCCTACTCTGTCAGTTTGCTTGATTCGGTTCCGGTACGTGCGGCCGGGTTACGGCTCCTCTCCGGTCAGCCCTCCTTTGCCAGCCAGTCCCTCAGCAGGGGGAAAAGCACCCCGCCCGCTGCGTTGCCCAGGCTCATGATGAGCAGGCCGGTCACCGCCCTGCCGCTCCACATCCCCGCTACGGAGAAGTAGAACATATTGGCCACGCAGTGCTCAAACCCGCAGAGGATAAACACCATCACCCCAAAGAACGGAGAGAGGTATTTCCCAAGCTCGTGGGGGTTGTTCTGATAGCCCTCAACTCCGATGTAAATGAAGATATTGCACAGCACCGCCAGCAGAAAGAGGCTCAGCGGCCCGTCGGCCAGCTTGACGGCGCAGAGGGCCGCCGCCTTCTCCGCCAGGGGGGCCAGGCGGCTGGCCCGGACGGCCAGGGCAGCGAGCCCGGTCCCCGCCAGGTTGCCCAGCCAGATCACCGGAATGCCCAGGGCATAGGCCCGGTTGTTCCGGAACACATAGCAGACCTTGCCGGTAAACAGGTTCAGCCGGAAGGTGCAGATGGTGAAGAGCCCCACCGTAAAGAAGAGGGCCCCCAGGACTCTGCTGTCCAGGGACAGGTAGGCGATGCCGCCGAAGCCGATGCAGGCCCCGCCCAGCACGGCGGAGACAAAGGTCCGGACGTACCGCATCACAGGGTCCTTCCGGCGGCCTCGACCACGTGCTTGGCCAGTACCGCCGTTGTCACCGCACCCACGCCGCCGGGCACCGGCGTGATGGCCCCCACGACGGGCGCCACCGCGTCAAAGTCCACGTCGCCGCACAGCCTGCCGTCCCCGTCCCCGTCCACGTTGATGCCCACGTCGATCACAATCTGGCCGGGGGCGGCGCAGGGAGCGCCCACCACCCCGGCCCGTCCGGCGGCGGCAATCAGGATGTCCGCCTCCCGGCAGACGGCGGGCAGATCTGCCGTTTTGGTGTGGCACATGGTCACCGTGGCGTTGCGGGCCTGGAGCATCATGCTCACCGGCCGTCCGATCACCAGACTGCGGCCCACCACCGCCGCCCGCTTTCCTGCCGGCTCCACACCGTAGTGGTCCAGGAGCTCCAGACAGGCCTGAGCGGTACAGGGGGGATAGCCCGGGCCGCGGCCCGTGAAGACGCTGGCCAGCGAACCCGCAGTCATGCCGTCCACATCCTTCTCCGGGGCCAGCAGCGCGCAGGCGGCCTCCTCCATCGCCCGGTCCGGCAGGGGCCGGAACATGAGGCAGCCGTGGATGGACGGGTCCTCATTGATGGTGCGCACGGCCCCCAGCAGGGCCTCCCGGGTGCAGTCCGCCGGAAGCAGGAACTGCCGCACCGCAATGCCGATCTTCTCGCAGCGCTTTTTGGCCCCCGTCTCATAGGAGAGGTCGTCGGGCCGCTCCCCTACCCGCAGAATGGCCAGGGTGGGGACTACTCCCCGCGCCTTCAGCGTCTCGGTCCGGGTGATCAGCGCCTCGCTCAGCGCCGCCGCCGCCGGCGCGCCCTTCCATAGCTCCGCCATTGCCTACCCCTCCCCTCTGATTTCCCGGGTCACCGCCGCAGCCAGGGCATCCGCCCGGGGCAGACTGAGCTGGAGCAGCCCGTCGATCTCGTCCTCCAGCCGCCCCGCTGCAGCCCGGTCCTGGAGACTCCGGGTGTTGATATACACGTTCATAGCGGCGCTCTCCATGGCCGCCCGGCACAGCAGAGCCCCACAGCCCACATCGGAGATCAGCAGGCGGCTGCCCTTCTCCCCCATTTCAGCCAGGAGCTCCAGCACCTCGCCGCAGCGGCGTACCATCTCTGCCGGGGCCCGGCAGGCCCCCAGGGCGGCCTCCTCCAGCACCCGCGCCCGGTCCGGGTCCTCCTTGGGGATGGCGTAGGCCCGGGACAGGGGCGCGAAAGCCCGGGCGTCCTCCTCCACCAGCTCCAGCAGCCGCAGCCGCAGCCCCTCCGCCCGGTCCAGCACGGCCTGGACCTCCGCCTCCACGGCGGCGTACTTCTTTTTTCCCACGGTAAACTGGCCCACCATGGCGCACAGGGCCGCGCTCAGCGCCCCCGCCAGGGCCGCCGCCCCGCCGCCACCCGGTACAGGCGCCTTGGAGGCCAGCGCCTGGGTAAATTCTACAAGTGTCTGCTCTGTCAGTTCCATGTATCCTCCTTCAAAACAACCCGCTGATCACACCGTTTTCGTCCACGTCTATCTGCTCGGCCGCCGGTACCTTGGGCAGCCCGGGCATGGCTCCCCACGGGACTGGTCCCGCGGGGCCCCCTCCCTTTTTCTCAACCCAGCGGAAGTGAATTCCGCTGGGTTCAAGGTTTTTGCTCCGCAAAAACGCTTGTACGCCGCACTTGCGGCGGCATGACCATGCCCGGCCTCAAAACAACCCGCTGATCACGCCGTTTTCGTCCACGTCTATCTGCTCGGCCGCCGGTACCTTGGGCAGCCCGGGCA
>CANSQX010000085.1 GCA_947649225.1 uncultured Flavonifractor sp. | reverse complement strand
GACATGGCCCTGGGCTGCTCCACCAACACCATGCTCCACCTGCCCGCCATCGCCCACGAGTGCGGCATCGACCTCTCCCTGGACATGTCTAACGAGATCTCCTCCAAAACCCCCAACCTGTGCCACCTGGCCCCCGCCGGGGAGACCTACATGGAGGATCTGGACCTGGCCGGCGGCGTCCACGCCGTCATGAAGGAACTGACCAAGAAAAACCTGCTGGATACCTCGGTGCTCACCGTCACCGGCAAGACCCTGGCGGAAAATCTGGCGGGGGCGGAGAACCGGAACCCGGAGGTCATCCGCCCGGCGGAGCACCCCTACTCCGCCGACGGCGGCATCGCGGTACTCAAGGGCAATCTGGCCCCCGAGGGCTGCGTGGTGAAGCGCTCCGCCGTGGCCCCCGAGATGATGGCCCACACCGGCCCCGCCCGGGTCTTCGACAGCGAGGACGAGGCCATTCAGGCCATCTACGACGGCAAGATCAAGGCCGGAGACGTGGTGATCATCCGCTACGAGGGCCCCAAGGGCGGCCCCGGCATGCGGGAGATGCTCAACCCCACCTCGGCCATTGTGGGCATGGGTCTGGGATCGTCGGTGGCGCTCATCACCGACGGGCGCTTCTCCGGGGCCACCCGGGGGGCGGCCATCGGCCACGTCTGCCCCGAGGCCGCCCAGGGCGGCCCCATCGCCCTGGTGGAGGAGGGCGACCTCATCTCCATCGACATCCCCAGCTGCAAAATTGAGGTCCAGGTGGACGAGGCCACGCTGGAGGCCCGCAGGGCCAAATGGGTCTGCCCCGAGCCCCGGGTCAAGACCGGCTACCTGGCCCGGTACGCCCGGCTGGTCCAGTCGGCCTCTAAGGGCGCGGTGCTGGACTGACGGGCACGGGCCGGTCTTGACCCCGGCCGCAGGTGCGGGCGTGCAGCGCAATTTATTTCCGCAGGGCAAGAAAAACCGGCCGCCCAAGGCGCGGCGCCAGATGAAACAAACCTCACAGCGCCCTCTCCCCCGGCGTGACATGTGCCGGGGGAGAGGGCGCCGTCCGCATCTCTGCTTGTCCGTCAGCCGTCCAACAGGGCGCTGTCCATCAGAAGCAAAAGCTCCAGCACGCTGCGGAAGCTCTCCTCCCGTCCGCCCTCCAACCAGGACACCGCGCCCTGCCAGCTGGCATTCTGGCGGAAAAAGACCCGCAGCGCAAACGTGGCGCAGGCCCCCTCCTGGGGAGCCTCCTCCGGGGCGGGGACAGCCGCCGGCTCCGCGGGCCGGGAAAAGCTCCGCACTGCCGTATAGGATTGGGGGAATCGCATCCCCTCCAGCAGTCCCTCCATCTCGATCAAAAGCTCCATCGTGCTGGTAAAGCGCTTGCCCTCGCTGAAAAAGGGGTTGTAGAGCCGCCCCTTCAGCTCCCGCCCGTCATAGCTGTCCACACAGACCACCGTGGTGCGGTATTCATTTCCCCATGCCCTTCCGTTCATGTGTCCACCTGCTCTCCAGCCCGTCTCTGCGGGCAGATTTCTTATTGTCAGTACTTGCTTTTTATGGTATACTGTCGAAGCGGCTTTGTCAATCCTAACCTGAGAACCCGTATATGCCGCGCCTTACTCATACGGGCTCTGAGCTTGATCCGGAGGTGGACGCCTTATGGAGACGGAGGTTCTGCATGTTCGTATGCTGGGCGAGTTTGTCCTGCAAAAGGGAGACCGGGAAATCGGAGACGGGGACAACCGCTCCCGCAAGCAGTGGATGCTGCTGGCCTACCTGCTCTACCATCGGGGCCGCCCTGTCCCCCAGGAGGAGATCATCCGGCTGCTGTGGAGCAGCGAGACAGGCAGCGCCAACCCCAGCAACGCCCTGAAAACCCTGTTTCACCGGGTGCGGACCTCCCTGGATCAGCTGGATGCCGGCAGCGGACACGCCATGCTCCTCTGCCGGGAGGGGAGCTATCTCTGGAACAGCGCCGTACCTGTTACGCTGGATCTGGATGAGTTCGAGGCACTGTGTCACGCCGCTGCCTCCGCCGTGGAGGAGGACGAGCGCCTGCGCCTCAGTCTGGCGGCTCTGGACCTGTACCGGGGGGATTTCCTGCAAAAACGCTCCTCCGAGGCCTGGGTGGTCCCCATCGCCGCCCGCTACCACAGCCGGTACTTACAGCTCCTGCCCGACACCATCGCCCTGCTCAACCAGCGGGGCCGGATGGCCGAGACTGCCGTTCTCTGCCGCCGGGCCCTGGCCCTGGATCCCTACAGCGAGTTCCTGTACCAGCATCTGATGCGCAGCCTGCTGCCCCAGGGCCGCCGCCAGGAGGCCGTCGCCGCCTTCGAGCACATGTGCCGCCTCTTATCCGACCGCTTTGGAATTCTCCCCTCGGACGAGTCCCGGGCCCTGTACCGGGAGGCCGTGCGTACGGAGCCCGTCCCGTCCCTCTCCCTCGCCGCCCTCCAGGAGCAGCTCCAGGAGCCGGACGGTCCCGGCGGCGCACTGATCTGTGATTACGACTTCTTCAAGCTCCTTTATCACGCGGAGGCCCGGGCCGTGGCCCGCAGCGGCGATGCTGTCCACATCGCCCTGATCTCTGCGTCCGGGTCCGAGGGACAGCCCCTCCCCCAGCGCAGCCTGGACCGCTGCATGGACAATCTGGAGGCCCTGATCCGCGCTGGACTGCGCCGGGGCGACGTGGCCGCCCGGTGCAGCATCTCCCAGTTCCTCCTGCTGCTGCCCCAGGCCACCTATGAGAGCAGCTGTATGGTGTGCGGCCGCATCTTGAAGGCCTTTTCCAGCCAGTACCCCCACTCCCCTGCTGTCCTCCGCTACGCGGTACAGCCCCTGGAGCCCAGCGCACCATTCCCGGGCAAACGGCCGGACAGCTCAGGCTGTTAGGTCTTGTTTGCACATTGGCGGAATGCCCGACGGCTATCCGATTCCACCGGACAAGGCAAGAATTTGCAGGAATACCTGGTGTATTTCAAGCATTTTTCACGCCGTATGGCGGAAAAAGATCCGCCGCTTGGGCGTTTTGGCATATTTCAAACAAGGCCTAATAAAACCGCCAGCCTGAGTGTGATTTCGGCATTTTGCCGAAACCGTCGCCTGCGGGCTCCTGGACGCGAACGCGTGGGCTTTGCCCCCCTTTCATACGCTCCCCCTACTCAAAACCCTCAAGCCTTTTGACCCTTAACGCTAGAATGCCGGACGGCGCTAAAAAGCGCCGTCCGGCTTTTCTTATGGCTGTTTCAGCGCCGCACCCAGGGCCCGGTGGACAGCCTGGGGCGCGGCCTGGCCCTTCAGCTCCCGCATCGCCTGGCCCACCAAAAAGCCGAAGGCCTTCTCCTTCCCGGCCCGGTAGTCCGCCACGGACTTGGGATTGGCGGCCAGGACCCTCTCCACCGCCGCCTCCACCAGCCCCGCGTCCGAGACCTGCTCCAGGCCGTGGGCAGCCACGTAGGCGTCCACGTCGCCGCCGTCCGCAAAGATCGCGTCGAAGACCCTGACGGCGGTGTTCCGGTTGATCCGCCCCTCCTGCACCAGGGCGATGAGCCGGGCCAGGGCGCCGGGGGTGAGGGTCATGTCCTTGGCCTCCAGCCCATCCGCCGAGAGGCGGCGGAGCACCTCGCCCATGATCCAGTTGGCGGCCTGCTTGGGCGGGGCCCCCAGGGCCACGGCGGCCTCGAAGAAACCGGCCAGGGCCTTCTGGCCGGTGAGCATCTGCGCATCGTAGGCGGGCAGGCCCAGCCGGGCCTGATATCGGGCCGCCTTCTCATCGGCCATCTCGGGGATCTGTTCCCGCAGGCGCTCCAGATACGCCTCGCTCAGCTCCAGGGGCGGGAGGTCCGGGTCGGGAAAGTAGCGGTAGTCCTGGGCGTTCTCCTTGGAGCGCATGGAGAAGGTGGCGTCCTTGTTCTCGTCCCAGCGGCGGGTCTCCTGGACCACCCGTTTGCCCTCCTCAATGAGCTCGATCTGCCGCCGGGCCTCGTAGGCGATGGCCCGGGAGACCGCCTTGAAGGAGTTCAGGTTCTTCATCTCGGTGCGGGCGCCCAGCTCCGCCGACCCGGCGGGGCGCACCGACAGGTTTACGTCGCACCGGAGGGACCCCTCCTGCATCTTGCAGTCGGAGACCCCCAGATACTGGAGGGTGGATTTTAGCTTCTCCAGGTAGGCGATGACCTCCTCCGCCGTGCGGAAGTCTGGCTCAGTGACGATCTCGATGAGGGGGACGCCGCAGCGGTTGTAGTCGCAGCGGGTCTGATCGATCCAGGGGTCGTGGACCAGCTTGCCCGCGTCCTCCTCCATGTGGAGCTCGCGGATGCGGATGGCCTTGGTCCCGCCTCCCGCCAGAGGGATCTCCAGGGCTCCGTCCCGGACAATGGGCAGGTAGAGCTGGGAGATCTGGTACGCCTTGGGCAGATCGGGGTAAAAATAGTTCTTGCGGTCGAATTTGCAGCGGCGGGTTACCGTCCCGTGCAGAGCCAGCCCGGTCTTGACCGCGAATTCCAGCACCCTCTCGTTGAGGACGGGCAGGGCGCCGGGCATCCCGGTACACACCGGGCAGCAGTGGGTGTTGGGCGCGCCGCCGAATTCCGTGGTGCAGCCGCAGAAAATCTTGGTTTTGGTGGCCAGCTCCACGTGGGTCTCCAGGCCGATCACAGTCTCCCAGGTCATGGCGCAGTCCCTCCCTTCGGGCGCTTTTTGTGGTAACCGGTCTCCAGCTGGAAGGCGTGGGCGGCGTTGAGCACTGCGGCGTCCCCCAGGGCGGGGCCGATGAGCTGGGCCCCGATGGGCAGCCCCTGCCCGTCAAAGCCGCAGGGCATGGAGAGGGCGGGCAGCCCCGCCAGATTCACCGGCACGGTGTACACATCGCTCAGGTACATGCGGAGGGGATCCCCCAGGCTCTCCCCCAGCCGGGGCGGGGCGGCGGGGGTCACGGGGGTGAGGAGCAGGTCAAACTGCCGGAAGGCGCGGTCAAAGGCGTCCTTGATCAGCGCCTTGACCTGGAGGGCCTTTTTGTAGTAGGCGTCGTAATACCCGGCGGAGAGCACAAAGGTCCCCAGCAGGATCCGGCGCTTGACCTCGGCGCCAAAGCCCTCGGTGCGGGTCTTGCAGTAGAGCTCCCCCAGATCCCGGCAGTGTTCCGCCCGCCGGCCGTATTTTACCCCGTCGAATCGGGACAGGTTGGAGCTGGCCTCGGCACAGGCGATGATGTAGTAGGCGGGGACTGCGTAGTCCGCCAGGGGCAGCTCGCACGCCTCCACCCGGGCCCCCCGGGCCCTGAGAACCTCTGCGGCCCCCTGCACGGCCCGGCGGCTCGCCGGGTCCAGCCCGTCCCCGAAGCACCCGGCCGGCAGGCCGATCCGCAGCCCCCGCACATCCCCGGTGAGCCCGGCCAGCAGGCTCCCGGCCGGGGCCTCCAGACTGGTGCCGTCCCGGCGGTCCCGGCCCCGGATCACGTCCAGCACGGCGGCGCAGTCGGCGGCCGACCGGGCGATGGGCCCGATCTGGTCCAGGGAGGAGGCGTAGGCGATGAGCCCATACCGGGACACGGCCCCGTAGGTGGGTTTCATGCCCGTGACGCCGCAGCAGGCGGCGGGCTGGCGGATGGAGCCGCCGGTGTCGGAGCCGATGGCGTACCAGATCTCCCCGGCGGCCACGGCGGCGGCCGCCCCGCCGGAGGACCCGCCGGGCGCCCGGGTGAGATCCCACGGATTCTTCACCGGGCCGTAGAAGGAGGTCTCCGAGGTGGAGCCCATGGCGAATTCGTCCATGTTCAGCTTGCCCATGGGGACCGCCCCGGCGGCGGACAGCCGCTCCACCGCCCCGGCGTCATAGGGCGGGACAAAATTCCCCAGAATTTTAGAGGCGCAGGTGGTCCGCACCCCCCGGGTGCAGAGGTTGTCCTTGTAGGCCATGGGCACCCCGGCCAGGGGGGAGGCCGTCAGGTCCGGGGCGGGTGGAATCTCCTCCGCCAGGGTGAGAAAGGCGTTGTTCTCCGGCTGGGCGGCGGCGATCCGTGCCCGGGCGGCGGCGCAGACCTCCTCCTGGGAGACCTCTCCCCGCCGCAGGCACGCGCCCAGCTCCAGGGCGGTCAGCTCATACAGTTCCACGGATGTCCCTCCTCACTCCACCGTCCTGGGCACCAGGAAGGCCGCCTCGTCCGGCTCCGGAGCCCCGGCCAGCAGCTCGGCCCGGGCCTGGGACGGGATCACCCGGTCCTCCCGCAGTACGTTTTTCAGGGGGAACACGTGGCTCATGGGCTCCACCCCCCCGGTGTCCAGCGTGTTGAGCACGTCCATATAGGAGACAATCTGCTCCAGCCGGGCGGCCATGTCCGCCTTCTCCTCCTCCGGCAGCGCGAGCCGGGAGAGCGCCGCCACATAGTCCACCATCTCTTCGGTGATTTTCATCGCTTTGTATCCTCCATCCAATGGTTTTGTATCAGTCAGCCGAACATTTTCAGCCCACTATCCCTGTCGGCACCAGGCATAACCCCCACGCAGCCGCCAGAGCCGGTGGCGAACGGGCATTCTCTGCGGTTCTGCACCAGCCGGACTCTTTCAGCCTGCTACGCATGCCGTCACCGGGCATAAACCTCGCACAGCCGCCAGAGCCGGTGGCGAATGAAAGTTCTTTTTGCTTCTTTTTCTTTCAAGAAAAAGAAGCTAGGGCTCCAGGCGGTGCAGGTCGCGGGGGAAGAGGGCCGCGCTGCGGACGTTCTCCAGGCCGCACAGCTTCATGGTCAGCCGCTCCAGGCCGATGCCCAGGCCGCCGTGGGGCGGCATCCCGTGCTTGTGGATCATGAGATAGCTCTCGAATTCCTCCGGGTGCATCCCGCGGGCCAGCATCTTGTCCACCTGGGTCTGGTAGTCGTGGACCCGCTGGCCGCCGGTGGTGACCTCCATGCCCCGGAAGAGCAGGTCGAAGGAGAAGGTATACCGGGGGTCCTCCGGGTCGTCCATGGCGTAGAAGGGCCGCTTTTTGCTGGGATAGTGGGTCACAAAGACGAACTCGCTCCCCCACTCCTCCCAGGCATACCGGCCGATGTTGACCTCCTCCTCGGGCTCCAGATCCCAGGGGTCCCGGATGGGGCGGCCGTACCGCACCGCCGCCAGGCGCTTGGCCTCGTCAAACCGGAGGACCGGGATTCGGGCCACATCGGGCAGCGTCACCCCCAGCCGCTCCAGATCGGCCGCGTACTCCCGGCGCAGCAGGTCCATAGCGGCCTGGAGGAAGCCGGTCTCCAGGTCCATCAGCTCGGTAAAGCTGTCGATATACCCCATCTCCAGGTCCAGGGAGGTGTACTCGTTCAGATGGCGGGGGGTGGCGTGCTTCTCCGCCCGGAACACCGGCGCCGCCTCAAACACCCGCTCATAGACCCCCACCATGGTCTGCTTGTAGAACTGGGGCGACTGGGCCAGAAAGGCCTTTTTCCCAAAGTAGTCCAGCCGGAAAATGTTGCTCCCGCCCTCGGCGCCGGCGCGGACGATCTTGGGGGTGTGGATCTCGGTAAAGCCGCATTGATGCAAGTAATTTCGGAACGCCTTGCAAATCCCTTCCTGAATTTTGAAAATAGATCGCATCCGCAGATTGCGCAGAACCACCGGCCGCAGGGCCAGCTCCGCGTCCAGTCCCAGATCCAGCCGCCGCTTGGACACCGGAACCGGCGGGGGGGCCGCCGGCCGGGAGAGGATCTTCAGCGCCGTGGCGGCGAGCTCAAAGCCGCCGGGGGCGCGGGCGTCCCGCCGCACCGTGCCGGTGACCGCCACTGCGGCCTCCTCCACGGCCTGGGAGAGGTCCAGCTCCCCGCAGCACACGCACTGCACCACCCCGTCCCGCTTGCGCAGGGTCAGGAAGGCGACGCCCCCCATATCCCGCCTGGCGTGAACGGCCCCGTGGACGGAAACCGTCTGATTCTCATAGGCGCCCCCCATAATGTCCGCCAGCTCCAGCCGCTGTGCCTTCCGCGTTCCCGCTGCAAATTCCATACCGTTCACACCTTTCTCCGTTCCATGTTATCTGATTTTCCGGCCGCACCGGACGGCGCAAAAAGAATGCAAAACGCCCCGAAACTGTCAATTCAAACAGTTTCGGGGCGAAAATCATCCGTTTCCGCGGTACCACCCGAGGTTGCCCTGCCACCCTTGGCACGGCCGCTCAAGTGCCCGGTAACGCGGGGCCCGCGTGCGGCCCTGCCCTCCCCGCTGGGAGTATCGAGCCGCCGGCTCCGGAGTGTTGCGCGTCCCCATCCTGCCTGTCCGGGCTCTCAGCCGATGACCCGGACTCTCTGGCGGCCCCCACGGGGTGCGGTCTCCTTCTCTGCCTTTCTTGCAGGTATCATAGCACGGGATTGCAAAGATGTCAACAAGTTTTTGACTTTTATACCGGCGGCCCAGGCTCCGGCCGCGCCGCCCTCCGCCTTTCCGGACCGGCCTACAGCTTTTTCACATTGTCCGAGATCTCAGCCAGGGCCTTGCTGGCCTCCATGTCGAACTGCTGGCTCCTGGCCAGGTCGCCCAGAGAGAGCATCCCCACCAGGCGGCCGCCCTCCGTGACCGGCAACCGGCGCACCTGCCGGACGGCCATCAGGCGGGTGGCCTCCCGGGCGTCGTCGCCGGGGGAGACCACAGCGCAGCCCCGGGTCATGATATCCCGCACCGGCGTCTGGGCCGGGTCCTCCTCTGCGGCCACGCAGCGGAGCACAATGTCCCGGTCGGTGACGATGCCCCGCAGGACGCCCCCCTCCCCGCAGACCGGCAGCGCCCCCAGGTTGTGCCGGGCCAGGAGCCGGGCCGCCAGGGCCGCCGATTCCCCCGGCGTGATGGTCACCACGCTTGGGTTCATAAAGTCGCGCACGTGCATGAAAAAACCGCCTTCCCTTCCTCAGTATGGAATCAGAGTCTGATTCTAGTCTGAACAAAGGGAGGCAGTTTTATGCGGAGGGCGCGGGCGGCGGGCTCCCATGGAGCGCCAGGTTGCGCCGCAGGACGGCCGGTCCCCGCCAGGCGAAGGCCCGCTGTCCGTACCGGGCGTCAAAGGTCCGGTTGGTCAGCCCCTCCAGATCGGCGGGGGTCAGGCTGTCGATGCAACCGGCGGAAAACTCGGGCAGCGGAGAGCGGGCGGCCGCCTCATTGTAAGGACAGGCCGTCTGGCACAGGTCACAGCCCCAGATCAGCGGGTGAGCCGCCAGGGCGGCCGCCTCCGCCGGGGTGAGGGTCCCCTTCTTCTGGGTCAGGTGGGAGAGGCACCGGCTGCTGTCCCACGCCGCCCCGTCCCGCCGGACCGGACAGGCCGCCCGGCACCGCCCGCAGCCCATACAGTCCGGGGCGGTGGGCCGCTCCGGCAGAGGCAGCGGCGCGCCGGTGAGGATGGTTCCCAAGAAGACGTAAGAGCCGTAGGGCGGCAGGATCAGCAGCCCGTTCCGACCCCGCAGGCCCAGCCCGGCCAGCCAGGCCGCCTCCCGCTCCGGCAGCGGCGAGCTGTCCGCCGCCGGGACGAATGATTCCCCCGGGTATTGTTCCATGAGAACATCACAGATTGGAGCGAGACGCCGGAGCAGCACCCGGTGGTAGTCCTCCCCCCGGGCGTAGAGGGAGAGGTTGCCGGGCCGGTCTCCGGCGTAGTAGGGGAAGGCGGCGGCCAGCACTGCGGCGGGGCGGGGACAGAGGGCCTCAGCCCGGGCATGGGCCTCCGGGGCCATATGGGGCAGGAGCCGCCGGTAGGCCACGCCTCCCCAGGCGGCCGCCCCCGCGTCCTGAAAGGCCCGATCCAGCCCGGTCATCCCCGGTCGTACCGGTCCAGGGCCTGCCGGGCCAGCACGCCGTCCGGAATGCAGGGCTCGGGGCCGTTTTTCCGCTTCTGGGCCTCTTCACAGCCCTTGCCCGCCAGCAACACCACGGCGGGGGCAGCGCAGTCCAGCACAGCGGCCTCGATGGCCCGCTCCCGGTCGGGAATGACGGTATACTCCTTCCCATAGGGGGTGATAAACCGGCCGATATCGGCGCAGATATCGGCCACCTCCTCGGGGCCGGGGTCGTCCTCGGTAAGGATGATCCGGTCGGCCAGGGCCCCGGCGGCGTTCCCCATGCCCTCCCGGCGGTCGATGCCTTTGCCGCCGGTGCAGCCGAACAGGACCGTGAGCTGCCGGTTCGGGTACTCCTGCCGGACCGAGCGCAGGGCATTTTGCAGGCTCATGCCGTTGTGGGAGTAATCCACAATCACGGAGATCTGTCCGTCAGCGCTCTGATAGTGCTCCATGCGGCCGGGGACAAAGGCCTTCTCCAGGCCCTCCGCCGCGATCTCCGGCGGGACGCCGCAGACCTCGCAAACCGCCAGGGCGGCCAGAGCGTTCTCCACATTGAAGAGCCCGGGGGTGGAGATGGCCATCTCCCGCTCATACCGGGGGGTGCGCACCCGGAAGCGGATGTGCCGCCCCACCTTGCGGATGTCCGAGCCAAAAACTTCGGCGGCGGGGGCCCGGTGGGAGCAGGTCACCACCCGGGGGCACCGGGCGGCGGCGGCCAGGACCTCGGCGGAGCGATCGCTGTCCAGGTTGACGCAGGCCGCCCGGGCCTGGCGGAAGATCAGCAGCTTGGACTGGAAGTAGTCCTCCAGATCGGGGTGCTCCACCGGGGAGATGTGGTCCTCCCCCAGGTTGAGAAAGACCGCACAGGCCAGATCCACCCCTACCACCCGGCCGTATTTCAGGGCCTGGCTGGAGATCTCCATGGTCAGATAGCCGGTCTCCGCCGAGGCGGCGTGAAAGAGGTGCCGCTGGAGATCCAGGGGCTCCGGAGTGGTGAGCTTGGCGGGGCGGCGCTCCACGCCGTCGTCGGTGACGATGGTGGACAGGAGGGCGCTGGCCCGGCGGCCCTGGGCGGCCAGCCAGGTGTCCAGGATGGATTTCAGGTAGTAGGCGGTTGTGGTTTTGCCCTTGGTGCCGGTGATGCCGGTGATGCTCAGCCGCCCGGAGGGGTGGCCGTAGGCGAGGTCGGCCAGCAGGCCCATAGCCAGCCGGATGTCGCTCACCCGCAGACAGGGGAGAGGGATCTCCGGATAGGGGGTCTCGCTGACGTAGGCGAAGGCCCCGCCCCGATCCGCGTCCCGGAGGAAGCCGGGCTTGAAGCGCGCGCCCTTACAGATAAAGAGGGTATTAGGCACCACTACCCGGGAGTCGCAGGACACCAGGGCCACCGGGCGGGTCAGATCCGCCCCCAGCGGGGCGGAGTCCGCCAGGAGCGCATGCTTGAGCAGAAGCTGGTAATAGTCTCCCAGCGGAAGACGCGGCTGCTTCATGGAGGGCCTCCTTTTTGTCCCCTGCGGGGACGGGCATTCGGGGGACCGGCGGTCCCGGGGGCGCCGGAACCTCCGGCAGGGCTTGCAGGGGGGCTCCCCCCGAGGGACGCGCCTGCGCGGCGGGCGCCCCATTTCTTTTTAGAAAAGAAATGGGGGAAAGAAAAGCTTAGAACGACGGGGGAAAGGGCGGCCTCTAGGTTCACGGACAGCCCACGACGAAACTGGTTGCGCCCGCCCGTACATTGACCTAGTTTTACGGCAGCGGCTCGCCGCCACTCGGGTGGCCCGCTACCATTATGACTCCCAGACTTGTGAGTCGCTGCAATTCAATCACGGGATCTGATGGCCGCCACGGAGAGGACGCGCCGTGTTTTAGATGTTTGCTTGAATCGGTACAGGCGCAGCCCGGCACCGTCTCAACCAAATATCTATCCACGCGGCGCATGGAAGCCGGTGGCGGCATAGAGCGCACGAAGAAAAACGCTTTCGCTGACAGGTTTTGCGGGGTGACAATCGGTCGGCGGACCGCAGCGTTAAAAAAACTTGCCGGAGGCAAGTTTTTAGCGTAGGTCCGGCCAGCTATGCTGGCCGGAGGGAACCGAAGGAGAGCGCGGCGGGCAACTACTCTCGATCGCGGAGGCCCCGAAAACCGTACCAGCCGCCCAGCCCCGGGTCCAGAGCCGGAGCCCTGTCCCTTTTCCCACCCCTTTTCGGGCCGCAGCGTTAAGAAAATTTGCCAGTGGCAAATTTTTAGCGTAGGCCTGGCCAGCTATGCTGGCCAGGGCAGCTTGTCGAAAAGCGGCCTGCCAGGAAAAAGTTCTGGCAGGCCGCAAAGCATA
>CANSQX010000084.1 GCA_947649225.1 uncultured Flavonifractor sp. | reverse complement strand
ACAATACGGCGCATCCTCTGCGTGGCGGCCGTCAGACGCACAACTTGAATTGCAGAGTCTATCAAGTTTGGGCGTTATAATCGACGCGGGCCACCCAAGCGGCGGCGAGCCGCTGCCGTAAAACTAGGCAAATGTATCGGGCGTCCGAAACTAGTTTAGCGTGGGCTGTTATTGGATATAGAGGCCGCCCTTTCCCCCGTCGTTCCAAGATTTTCTTTCCCCCATTTCTTTTTGAAAAAGAAATGGGGCGCCCGCCGCGCAGGCGCGCTCCCCGCAGGGGGAGTCCCCTGTAAAGCCCCGTCCCCCTGCCGGGGGACCCTGCCAACCCCCACCCTGGGAGGAAAACCGATGGATGAAGAACTCTTAATCCGCCAGCTGCCCCACAGCGTGGAGGCCGAGCAGGCCGTGCTGGGCTCCATGCTCATCGACGCCCGGTGCGTGCCCGAGGTGGTGGAGCGCCTGAAACCCGACGACTTCTACCTGCGCCAGAACCGGGAGATCTATGAGACCATCCACTCCATGTTCAACTTCTCTCTCACCATTGACCCGGTGACTGTGCTGGAGCACATGCGTCAGAACGGCGTCTATGACGAACATACCTCCCGGGGGTATGTACTCCAGCTGATGGAGGTCACCCCCACCGCCGCCAACGTCATCGAGTACGCAGGTATCGTGAAGGACAAGGCCCTCCTGCGCCGCATCGCCGAGACCGCCGGGGACATCACCGCCATGATCCAGGAGGGCGCCGGTACCGCCCAGGAGGTCCTGGAGGCCGCCGAGCAGCGGATCTACGCCATCCGCCAGGGACGGGCCGCCCAGGGGCTGGAGCATATCTCCAGCGTCATCCTCAACGTCTATGAGCGGCTGGCCGAGCTGGCCGCCAGCGACTCCGCCGTCCCCGGCCTCAGCACCGGCCTGCCCGACGTGGACGCCGCCATCGCCGGGCTCAACAAGTCCGACCTCATCCTCCTGGCCGCCCGGCCCGGCATGGGCAAGACCTCCTTCGCCCTGAACGTGCTCCTCCACGCGGGCAAGTTTTCGGGCAGCACCGTGGTCTTCTTCTCCCTGGAGATGAGCCGGGAGCAGCTGGCTATGCGCCTCATCTCCAACGAGTCCTTTGTGGAGCTGAAAAAGCTCATTACGGGGCGGCTGGGCGAGGAGGATTGGGACAAGATCGCCGCCGCCTCCGCCGCCCTCAACAAGACTCAGATCCTCATCGACGACAACCCCTCCCTCTCGGTGGCCGATATGAACGCCAAGTGCCGCCGGGTGGATAATCTGGGGCTGGTGATCATAGACTACCTTCAACTTATGACCTCGGCCGGCGGGCCCGGCCGCAGCGGCGACAACCGCCAGCAGATCGTCTCCGACATCTCCCGGGCCCTGAAGATCATGGCCAAGGAGCTCAACGTGCCCGTGGTCTGCCTGTCCCAGCTCTCCCGCGGACCCGAGAGCCGCAGCGACAAGCGCCCCATGCTCTCCGACCTGCGGGAGTCGGGGGCCATCGAGCAGGATGCCGACATCGTCATGTTCCTCTACCGGGACGAGTACTACAACGAGGACAGCGAAAACCACAATCTGGCCGAGTGCATCATCGCCAAAAACCGCCACGGCGAGACCCGGACCGTGGAGCTCCAGTGGCTGCCCGAGTACACCACCTTCTCCTCTCTGGAGCGGCGGCACAGCGAATTCTGACCGGCATGAAAGGAGGCCAGCCGCCCGTGAATCACACTGCTGTCCCGGCGGGGGTGGCCCCCCTGATCCGGACCTATGATATGCTCCCCAGAGACGGGCTGGTGCTGTGCGCCGTGTCCGGCGGGGCCGACTCCATGTGCCTGCTCCATATCCTCCTGTCTCTGGCGGAGGAGCGGCGGCTCCAGGTGTTTGCCGCCCACTTCGACCACCGGATCCGGGGGGAGGAGTCGGCGAGAGACGCCGCCTTTGTGGCCGAGTGGTGCGCCCACCAGGGCGTCCGCTGCGTCATGGGCGAGGGCGACGTGCTCCGGGAGGCCGGGCTGCTGGGCCAGGGGGTGGAGGAGACCGCCCGCCAGCTGCGCTACGCCTTCCTCCGGCGGACGGCGGTGGCCTTGGGCTGCACCCGGGTGGCCACCGCCCACAACGCCGACGATAACGCCGAGACCCTTCTCCTCCACCTGGTCCGGGGGAGCGGGCTCCAAGGGCTCACCGGCATCCCGCCCCGACGGGAGGAGGTGGTCCGCCCCCTCCTCACCACCACCCGGGCTGAAATTCTGGACTATCTGGAGGCGCACCGGATTCCCTGGCGGACCGACAGCACCAACAGTGACGAGGCCTATACCCGGAACCGCCTGCGCCATCAGGTGATCCCCGTCCTGCGGGAGATCAACCCCCGGCTGACCGCCGGGATGGCCGAGACCATCGCCCACCTGCGCGCCGACAACGACTACCTGAACGCCCAGGCCGCCGGGGCCTGCGCCGGGGCCCGGTGGGAGGGAGACGACCTGGTGATCGAGGCTGCCGGCGTAGCCGGGCTGCCCGAATCCCTGGCCGTCCGGGCCGCCCGGCGGCTGCTGGAGCTGCTGGGGGACGGGGACACCGTCAACTGCTCGGCCAGCCATCTGCGGGACATCGTGGCCCTGTGCCGGGGGGACGCCCCCTCGGCGGCCGTCTGCCTCCCCGGGGGGCGGGTGGCCCAGCGGGTGTACGGCTCCCTCCTCCTCACCACCCGGAGCAAGCCCCTCCCGCCCCTGCTGCCGGTGCCGGTGGCCCTGGACGGGGAGACCGAGGTGGAGGACACCGGCTGGCGCATCCGCTGCCGCCCCGTCCGCTGCCCTGCGGAGATCGAACGCTCCCCCGGCCTCTTCTATCTGGCCCGCAGCAAGCTGGTGGGCGGGCTGGTGGTCCGCTCCCGGGAGACCGGAGACGTCATCACCCTCCCCCGGCGGGGGACCAAGACCATCAAAAAGCTGCTCATTGACGAAAAAGTGCCCCGGCGGGAGCGGGAGCGCATCCCTATCCTGGCCGACGGCGGCGGCGTGGTGGCGGCGGCGGGCTTCGGCCCAGACCGGAACCGCCTGGCCGCCCCCGGCGAGCCGGCCTATGCGATTACGCTCCGCAGGGATAAGCTCCAGGGCTGACCGGCAGGCCCGCCCTGCCCGGATTCTAAAACAGACGGAGGCTCTATCATGAATACCAAGCTGGAACAGGACATCGAGCGGGTCCTCTTCACCGAGGAGGAGCTGCGGCAGCGGGTGGCCCAGCTGGGCGCCCAGATCAACGCGGACTACGCGGGCAGATCGCTGATCCTCATCGGCGTGCTCCGGGGGTCCTTCATCTTCGTGGCCGATCTGGTGCGGCAGCTCAGCCTGCCCTGCACCGTGGACTTTATGGCGGTCTCCTCCTACGGGGCGGGGACCACCAGCTCCGGACAGGTCCGCATCGTCAAGGACCTGTCGGAGGATATCGCCGGCCGGGATGTGCTGGTGGTGGAGGATATTTTGGACACCGGACATACCCTCAGCCACCTGCTGCGCTATCTGGAGGGCAAGCAGGCCGCCTCGGTGCGGCTGTGTACCCTGCTGGATAAGCCCTCCCGCCGGACGCAGCCGGTGGAGGTCCAGTACTGCGGCTTCTCGATCCCCGACTATTTCGTGGTGGGCTACGGGCTGGACTACGCCGAGCAGTACCGCAGCCTGCCCTACATAGGGGTGCTCAAGCCCTGTGTATATGAGAAGCCATAGCCGCCGGGCCGCACGTGCTGCGGCCATGGGTGCAGCTTCTGCGTGACCCTTGGAGGGGACGCCCCCTCCAGCCGGCGGGAGGCCGGAGACCAGGAAAGGACGTGGCCTGCTTTTGAAACGAAGAGGAATCCTGCGCGACATCGGCTTCTATCTGCTGCTTGCCGTGATTTTAATTGTTACCATCTTTGCCCTGCGGGGCTTTAACGCCGCAGGGGGCGCCACCTATGCCGAGGTGGGCGACCTGCTCCGCCGCCAGCAGGTGAGCGAGGTGGTGGTCAAGGACCGGGACGTGACCCTCTACCTGCGGGAGCCCTGGCGGGGGCAGGGGGTGGTGACCTACCACCTGCGGGACTTTGACATGTTCAAGGAGGACTTCGGCGATCTCATCGAGGCCCAGCACCAGGCCGGAATCATCCAGGACTACGACTATGCCGCCGGGTTCGAGGCCCCCTGGTGGCTGAGCATGGTGCCCTGGATCGTGATCATCGTGGTGTTCTGCATCTTGGGCTATGTGATGTTCCTGCGGCAGGCGGGGGCAGGCGGGGGCGGCGTGGACAAGACCGCCCGCTTCGGCCGGGCCCGCACCCGCACCGGCGCCGACGAGCAGAAAAAAGTCACCTTCGACGACGTGGCCGGGGCCGAGGAGGAGAAGGAGGAGCTCCGGGAGATCGTGGAGTTTTTGCGCGACCCCAAGCGCTTCATGGCCCTGGGGGCCCGCATCCCCAAGGGCGTGCTGCTGGTGGGCCCGCCGGGCACCGGCAAGACCCTCCTGGCCAAGGCCGTGGCCGGAGAGGCCGGGGTCCACTTCCTGTCCATCTCCGGCTCCGACTTCGTGGAGCTCTATGTGGGCGTGGGCGCCAGCCGGGTCCGGGACCTCTTTGAGGAGGCCAAGAAGGCGGCCCCCTCGGTGGTGTTCATCGACGAGATCGACGCCGTGGGCCGCCAGCGGGGCGCCGGCCTGGGGGGCGGCCACGACGAGCGGGAGCAGACCCTCAACCAGCTGCTGGTGGAGATGGACGGCTTCGGCAACAACGAGGGCGTGGTGGTGATGGCGGCCACCAACCGGCAGGATATCCTGGACCCCGCCCTCCTGCGGCCCGGCCGGTTCGACCGGCAGGTCTATGTGGGCCGGCCCGACATCAAGGGCCGGGAGGCCATCCTGCGCATCCACGCCCGCAACAAGCCTTTGGCCGAGGATGTGTCCCTCCCCGAGCTGGCCCGGGCCACCGGCGGCTTCACCGGCGCGGACCTGGAGAACCTGATGAACGAGGCCGCCCTCCTGGCCGCCCGGCGGCACGAGCGCTTTATCGCCATGCAGGACCTGCGGGAGGCCGTCATCAAGGTGGTGGCCGGACCGGAGAAGAAGAGCCGGGTGGTCATCGAGCGGGAGCGGAAGCTCACCGCCTATCACGAGGCGGGCCACGCCATTGTAATCCACGGCCTGCCCTCCCAGGACCCGGTGCATCAGATCACCATCATCCCCCGGGGTATGGCGGGGGGCATGACCATCTCCCTGCCCAAGGAGGACGTGTCCTTCCAGTCCCGGCAGTACCTCGCCGAGCGCATCGCCGTCTGCCTGGGCGGCCGGGCCGCCGAGCAGCTCTGCCTGGGGGACGTGTCCACCGGCGCGGGCAACGACCTCCAGCGGGCCACCGCCATCGCCCGGAATATGGTCACCCGCTACGGCATGAGCAGCAGGGTGGGCAACGTGGTCTTCGACTCGGGCCACGACGAGATCTTCATCGGCCGGTCCATGGCCCAGGCCAAGAACTACTCCGAGGAGGTGGCCGCCCTCATCGACAGCGAGGTCAAGGCCCTTATCGACGGGGCCTATGGCCGGTGCGAGGAGATTTTGAGGGAATACCGGGAGCAGCTGGACTTTGTGGCGTCCTATCTGCTCCAGTACGAGCGCATGGATGCCAAGGACTTCGAGCTGGTCTTCACCGACCCCGACGCAGTGGGCCCGCCTGAGGGCTTCTACCAGTCGGCGGCCGCTGAGATGGAGGACAGAGACCATGGGGACGGTTGACACCCTGCTGGGGGACATCACAGCGGTGGCGGCCGACGCCATCGTCAACGCCGCCAACACCTCCCTGCTGGGGGGCGGCGGGGTGGACGGGGCCATCCACCGGGCGGCCGGGCCGGAGCTGTTGGCCGAATGCCGCGCCCTCCGCGGCTGCGAGACCGGACAGGCCAAGCTCACAAAGGGCTACCGCCTCCCCGCCCGGTACGTGATCCACACCCCCGGGCCCATCTGGCGGGGCGGCGGACAGAACGAGGCGGCGCTGCTGGCCGCCTGCTACCGGAGCTGTATGGAGCTGGCGGCGGAGCACGGGTGTAAAACCGTGGCCTTCCCCTCTATCTCCACCGGGGTCTACCGCTTCCCCCTGGAGCTGGCCGCCCCTATTGCCGTCCGGACCGTGCGGGAGGGCTTGCAGCGCCACCCGGGCATCGAGCGGGTCACCTTCGTCTGCTTCAGCCAGGCCGTCAAGGACGCCTACGACGGCGCGCTGTCCAGCACGGGCTGAGGCGGCGGGCCACCCACGGAGAAGAGATTCTCTCTGAATAGGAAAAAGGCCGCCGCAGGTCAAAATGACCTGCGGCGGCCTTTTTTTCAACACCGTCCGCGATGGACCCGGCCTTGCCTCGCGGTTCACTGCGCGCCCTCTATGACCGCATCATCCTGGGTATAGCCCTCCAGGGAGCGCTCCCTGACCTGGATACAGAGGAAGGTGATGGCGCTGTCAGTCGCCGCAGAGAACTGCCGCTTCGCCGCCGGAGCGACGCGGACCCAGTCGCCGGCAGCCAGCGCCACCGTCTCCCCGTCGATGACGGCCCGGCCTCTTCCGGCAAGGACGGCATAGATCTCCTCGTTGTGCTGATGGGAGTGGACAAAGGGCACGCCAGCCCCGGCGGGAAGCTGGTTGACGCTGATCTCTGCGCCCGTCAGGGCAAGGCTGTCGTGCAGCTCGGTCCGCGCGTCCGGCGTAACATGTACCTTTTTGAAGTTTGGCATGGAAAGACCTCCTGTTTTTGTTGTAACTGCGGTTAGTACATCTAAAAGGATACCACCCCGTTGTTGTAATGTCAATAGTTACATCAAAAAATGGAGGAAATCATTGGCCGATCTGCGCCTGCATGTCGGCCAAAATATCCTGGATGGTTACGGCCTCCATCGCGTGCTCCAGCTCCCTCTGAATCTGCGCAAGCCGTCCGCCCAAAACAGTATGGATATGCTTCCCCACCGGGCAGAGCGGATTCGGGTTTTCGTGAAAGTGGAAAAGCTCGCCCCCCTCGACGCACTCCACCGCGCGGTAGATGTCCAGGAGCGTAATTTCGCTGGCCGGCCTTGCCGTGTCCGCTCCGCCTGTCCCGCGCAGGACCCGGACAATTCCAGCCGCTTTCAGCTGCTGGAGGAGCCGTCTTATCACAACGGGATTTGCATTGACGCTGGACGCCAGAAAGTCGCTGGTTATTTTGTGGTCCGGCTTGAACAGCTCAATGCAAACCAGGACGTGAACCGCCACCGTCAATCTGCTTGCGATCTGCATGATATCCCTCCCATGCCTGCCAGGCTGTATCAATCTGCGTTCCTGATCTGACAAGGCCCGCCGGAAAACAACGGTTTTCCGGCGGGCGTCGGCTTCTCTATGCGCGGTTCCAGGCGTGCGGGCTTACGCCCCGAAGGCCCGGTACAGGAAGGTGACGATCTCGGCGCGGGTGCAGGTGCCGGAGGGGTTGAAGGCGGTGTCGCCGGCCCCCTTGGTGATGCCCTGCTCCACCGCCCAGGCCACCGCGCCGGCATAGGCGGCGGAGGCGGGCACGTCGGTGAAGCTGGCCCCGGCGGCGGCGGGCGCATCGTTCAGCTTCCACAGGTAGGAGACCACCATGCTGCGCAGGCAGGGCTCGGAGGCCCCAAAAGCGTCCCCGCCGACCAGCCCGGACTCATGGGCCCAGAGGGCGGCGCTGGTGTACCACTGGCCGGATACGCCGTCCGTGTAGGGATCGGAGATGGTGGGGGCGGGCTGCCCGGCGGCCCGCCACAGGAAGGTGATCACCTCTGCGACGGTACAGGTCCGGTCAGGGGCAAAGGCGGTATCACTGGCGCCCTGGGTGATGCCGCCCGCCACGGCCCAGGCCACCGGCTCCTCATACCAGATCCCGGCGGGCACGTCGGCAAAGCCGGTGGAGGACTCGGAGGGCTGGGGCTTCTCCGAGGGGGTGGGCTGGACGGGGGAGCCGCTCAGCCGCAGATCGTAGGTCTCCCAGAAATAGTCGTCGCTGTCCGGGAAATAGAGCTCGGCATAGAGCCGGTACACGGCGTCTCCGCTGTGCTCAGGCAGGGAGAAGGTCACGGATTCGCCGGGCTTCAGGGTCTTGGCGAGCTGGATGGCCTCGCCGCCCTCCCAGCCGGGGCCCTGGTGCCAGAAGAGGCCGTTTGCGGTGGGGGTGCTCTGGCCCTCCTGGTCCGTGAGGCTGCGGCCGGTGAGCAGGGCCGCGCCCGTGCTCAAATACTGGCCCTTCAAATCCACATCCGCGCCGTCGGCCTGGTACACGGCGGACTCCGTGCGCTTGAGATAGGACTCCACATAGACGTAGAGCCGGCCGGAGGCGTCATCCCCCGTATAGGTTACGGTAAAGGAAGCGCCGGGCTTGACTGTATAGCAGCTGTCAATGTCAAAGGTGGACAGGACGCTGCTGCGGGGGTCCCAGGCGTTCAAAGTGAGGCCGGCCGGGGTCTCGCTCCCGTCAAAGCGGCAGTCAATCACATCCAGGATCTCGCCGTCGCCGCCGCTGTCCTCGCCTGCGGCCCGGGCCGGGATGGCCAGACCCAGACAGAGCGCCAAGGCCAGTCCGAGGGAAAGCAGTTTTTTCATTCTAGAACTCCTCCTTCGTGGTTTGAGATAGGGCCGGGGCGGCGGACCGAAGCCCTCGGGCCGCCGGAATCGATCTGAAACCATTGTACCTCTGACTTGGGGGAATTGCAAGGCGTCTGCCATCCTGACGGCGAAAAAAAACAGCCGCCCCCCACTAGAGTCCGGTTTATGGGACTCTACTTCTGCTATACTGAGATCAGAAAGCAAAAGAAGGGAGCGCTGGACATGGAATATGAGCTGAGATGGGTGTATGGACATGTGGAGGTCTATGACAACGCGGGCCGGTTCTGGTTCTCTGCGGACAGCGAGCGCGAGGCCCTGGCCGAGCTGGAGGACATGGCCGCGTAAGCGGGGCCGCATGCCCCGCCCCGGCGGGCAGCCGGGTCAGGCCGGCGGGAATCCTCCTGCGTGCCCACACGCGGATCTCAGGCCTGCACCCCCCACCGCGCAGGCTGCGGCGGCAGGACGTAACCCGCCAGCGCGGGCGGCCCCGCCGCCGCAGCACCCCAGCAGCCCAAATTGCGGAGGCCCGGGCACGCGGGGCCAGGGCCTCCGCCGCGCAAAGACCCTGTTCCGGCGGCAGATTTTTAGCGTGGGCCCGGCCGCCTATGCCGGGCGGGGGAAGTGCGTAGGGACACCCCGCAGAGCGGTCAGCAAAGCCCCTCCAGGGCGAAGAGCGCGGCCCCCAGGGCCCCGCAGAGGTCGGGGGTCTCCGGGATCCAGAGGGGGGCCTCCAGCCGCTCCTCCAGGGCCTTGACCACCCCCTGGTTGCGGGCCACGCCCCCGGTCATCATGTAGGGGCCGGTCCCGCCCGCCCGCTTGGCCAGGGCCGCCGTCTTCACCGCCACCGACTTGTGGAGCCCGTGGATGATGTCGGCGGCGCTGTGGTTGTCCGCAATGAGGGAGACCACCTCGGACTCGGCAAAGACCGTGCAGATGCTGGAGATGGTCAGATCCTCCCGCCACTGGAGCCCCAGGGGGCCCAGCTGGTCCAGCTCCACCTCCAGCGTGCGGGCCATCAGCTCCAGAAAGCGGCCGGTCCCGGCGGCGCACTTGTCATTCATCACAAAGTTGGACACCCCGCCCCCCTCATCCAGGCAGATGACCTTGCTGTCCTGGCCGCCGATGTCCACAATGGTGCGGATGGCGGGATTCAGGTGGTGGGCCCCCCGGGCGTGGCAGGTGATCTCCGTGACCGCCCCGGTGGCAAAGGGGATGCTGGAGCGGCCGTACCCGGTGGCCACAATGGCCGCCATGTCCGCCGGAGTGAGTCCCCCCAGGGCCGCAAAGGCCTTCTCCGCCCCGTCCCGGGCCCGGGGGCCGGTGCGCACGATGGCGCTGGCCACCAGATTACCCTCCAAATCCAGCACCGCCGCGTTGGTGGTGGTGGAGCCGCTGTCAATGCCCGCCACATAGCGCCCCGTCCCCCGCTTCAGCACCGCCGGGGCGGTCTGGAGCGAGAGCTGCTCTGCAAAGGCGTCCAGCCGGGTGGCCAGTTGGCCCGCCGCCGCGGGGGTGAAGTCGGACTCCAGCTTGAGGATAGGCGCAGGACTGGCCTTGCGCAGCGTCTCATACTCAAAGGAGTAGTAGTCGCAGAATTTGACCGTGTGGTAGATGAGCCCCTTCAGGCCGGGGTGCTCCAGCAGCTCCCCCCGGCGGCCGATCCCGTCCATCCGCATACAGGGGATCTGGGCCAGCAGCGCCCCGGCGTACCAGTCCATGAGGGCCTCCAGGGTGTCGGGGCAGCCGTCCGGCGGCGGAGGCAGGGTCCGGTTGCCGCCGCAGGTAAAATCGGCCACCGGCAGCGGGGACCGCGCCCGCAAGGCCGCCAGCAGGCCCTCCCCCGCCCGGGCCCCCAGCAGCGCCAGAAAGGGGCCCTCCGGCAGGGCGGCCCCGGGGGAAAAGGCGGCCCGGAATTGGGCCGGGTCAAACGCGGTGTTCGTAAACGCGCCGAACGCCTCCGCCAGCCGCAGCAGCTCCGCCGTCAGGCGGGCGTGGGCGCAGTCCCCGTCGTGGTGGGGCAGATCCAGCAGGAAGAGAAAGCCGAGGCCTCCCTCCCCCTTTTTTACGTCGTACACCCGGCGCAGGGAGTCGCAGCAGTTCACCAGAGCCAGGCCGTCCAGGCCGCCGGTGCGGCTCTCCTCCAGCACGGCCTTGGCGTGGCAACAGAAGTGGTTGTGGGTTAAGCCCTCGGCGTACTCGAAGTCCCCGGCCTCCCGGTTCAGAAGGGCGCAGGCGCCCCCAAAGGCCGCAAAGAGCTCCACCGGGGTGTATTTGCAGGTGTATCCAATCATGCCTTCCCCTCCAGCTGCTCCAGAAAGGCCTGGAGCCGGGTGACCATCTGGCCGTCGTTGCAGTTGTTGGAGTCGCAGCCGTCCCCGTCCAGAATCAGGGTGGGGAAGCCCGCCTTCTCCAGGGTGGACTTGGCGTAGCCCGCCGCGCCGCTGGTCTGCTTGCAGCCCCAGTGGCAGAAGTAGACCACCCCGCCGGCGTGGAGCGCCTGCGCCATCTCCAGGGTGCGGGCCACCCGGCGCTCCGCCCCGCCGTTGTAGCTGCACGAGAGCAGGCGGCGGGCCATGGACTCATAGGGCCGCTCCGGGTCGGGCTCCGTGAGGTCGCCGTAGTTCATGTCGCAGGCCACGATCTCCACCTGATCGTTGAAGTTCAGAATCTCCCGCATGGAGGCCTGCCAGTGGGGCAGAGTGTGCATCCAGAGGATGCGCCGCTTACCCGGGGGGAAGCCCTCCGGCCGGGCGGCGGCCTGATCGGCCAGCATGGCGGCGTACCGGGCGGTCTCCGGCGTGCCCAGGTGGACGTGGAGGGCCACCACGTCGAACATCTCCCCCGTCATCTCACAGGGGAGGGACCGGCCGGCGCGGAGCTCCAAATACCGCCGGTAGGCCCGGTGGGTGTCCCGGCTGTGGGCCACGGCGGCCTTTAAGCGCTCCTCCGGCAGGGGGCGGCCGGTGTGCTGTACCAGAAAGCGGCCCATCTCCCGGAGCTGATCGGCCACATAGGCCGTGTTTTCCGGGGTGTCCCGGTGGGGCACGTCGATGGTGAAGCGGGGGACGCCGTAGAGCTCCGCCAGGCGGCGGAAGGTGAGCTGGTTGGCGTCGCAGGCCAGAGAGGTGTTCAAAATCACCCGGGGCCGGGGCAGCACCCCCGACTCGGCCAGCCCCAGCAGCAGCTTGTGGTAGGAGCAGTAGCTCTCCGGGACGCCGCGCTCCTCCGCACACTGGATAAAGGGGGCCTCCGCCGAGGTGGAGACCAGGTAGCAGGACAGCCCCTCGGGGAACATGGGGGGGATCTCCATGGCGTGGAGCAGCTCGCAGGGCAGGAAGATGTTCACGCAGGCGCACAGGTCCGGCTGGGACAGAGCCCGGCCCATGGCGGGGGAGATCACGCTTTGCAGGTAGCTCTGGGCCCGCTCCAGGCGTCTGGGGGGGACATAGCGCATCTGCGCCCCCACCAGCTTGTAGGCCGTGGAGAGCAGGAAGCGGGCCCGGTCCGGCCGGGCGGGTATCTGGGCGGCGACCAGCGCGCCGAATTTATCCACAATCGCTCCCATGGGAGATCCTCGCTTTCTCGGGTTTGAAGTTGCCCCTCTACCTTAACGCATTGGATGGAAAAGGGAAATAGACAAAACAGAAAACCTGTCCAAAGCAGACGCAGAGGAAAAAAAGAAGACACGCCATAGCGTGTCTTCCTTTTTTGGAGCAGGTGACGAGGCTCGAACTCGCTACCTCCACCTTGGCAAGGTGGCGCTCTACCAGAT
>CANSQX010000083.1 GCA_947649225.1 uncultured Flavonifractor sp. | reverse complement strand
TGATGATGGCCTTCCGCATCGCCTGGTTCAAGGTCCACCGGCCCCTGGCCTTCTATGCCGCCTATTTCTCCATCCGGGCCAAGGCCTTTGACGAGACCTACATGTGCCGCGGCATGGAGACTGTACAGAAAAAAATGCGGGAGATCCAGGCCAAGGACAAGGAGGCCACCGCCGTGGAGCAGGACATGCTCACCACTCTGGAGGTGGTGTACGAGTTCTACCTCCGGGGCTTCACCTTCCATCACGTGGATCTCTACCAGTCCCACGCCACCCTGTTCCAGATGGACGAGGGGGGAAAGGCCCTGATCCCCCCCTTCACCTCTATCCCTGGCCTGGGGGAGACGGCGGCCTGGTCCATTCTGGAGCAGCGGGAGGGCAAGCAGTTCATCTCCATTGAGGAGCTGTCCGCCGCCTGCCCCAAGGTCTCCAAGACCCACATCGAGCAGCTCAAGGCCGCCGGGGCGCTGGAAGGGATGCCTGACACCAGCCAGATGACATTGTTCTGATACTACCCTCCCATAGAACATAGACATTTTCTATGGGAGGGCATTCTGCCGGGCGATAAATAAACGGGGGAGGGGCCTCAGGGGATGCAATCCCCTGGGGAGATGCCCGGCGCCGGCCAGATGACGCTGGTTGAGCGGCGCAGATTTTTCTTGACAGGGCAGGGGAGTTATAGTATAGTAGCGTGGTAAAGCGATAAAGTAAGGCGGATTGCCAAAAAAGGAGAGACCCCATTGAATACCCTGATCAACACCCCGGAGGGCACCCGAGACCGGCTTTTTGCCGAGTGCCGGGACCGCCGCCGGGTACAGAACGCCCTGACTGCCCTGTTCCAGACCCGGGGCTTTGCCGAGATCTCTACGCCGGAGGTAGAGTTTTACGACCTCTTTATCCAGGCGGGCAACCCCATCCCCCAAGAGTCCATGCTGAAAATCGTGGATCGCTCAGGGAAAATCATGGTGATGCGGCCCGACTGCACCACTCCCATCGCCCGGGTGGCGGCCACCAAGCTTAAAGCGGTTCCCCTGCCCCAGCGCCTCTATTATAACGAGACCGTCTTCCGCTCCGGCGCGGCCCACAAGGGGGGCTCCAGCGAGATCGCCCAGTGCGGCGTGGAGCTGCTGGGGGCCGGGGGCCGGGAGGCCGATCTGGAGGCCATCTCCCTGGCGGTGGAGGCCCTTCAGAAGGTCTCGCCCAGCGGGTTCCACCTGGAGCTGGGCCACGCGGGGCTCTTCCGCGCCCTGGCCGCCGAGCTGGAGCTGGAGGCCGACGGGGCGGAGCGCCTGCGCCGCCTCATCGAGGGCAAGCACTTTGCGGCCCTGGCCGGTCTGCTGGAGCCCTATCAGGACCGGCGGGCCTATCAGCTGCTCTCCCGGCTCTCCAGCCTCTTCGGCGGTGCCGAGGTGCTGGACGAGGCCGAGGCCCTGGTGGGGGAGCGTCCCGAGCTGACCTACCTGCGGGAGCTCTATCAGGTGCTGGATCAAGCGGGCTACGGGGCCTTTGTCCGCTTCGATCTGGGGTTGGTCCACCAGATCGACTACTACACCGGCGTGGTCTTCCGGGGCTACGCCGAGGGGGCCGGGGCCCCCGTCCTGTCCGGCGGGCGGTACGACAACCTGCTGGGGGCCTTCGGGCGGCCCGCTCCGGCCATCGGCTTTACTCTGGATGTGGACGCGGTGGCCGCCTGCCAGCCCGCTCCCGAGGGGGAGGGACGGCTGCGCATCGCCCTGACCAAGGGGCGGCTCCAGGACCAGACCGTGGAGCTGCTGGAGCGGGTGGGCCTGGATTGCTCCCCCATCAAAAAGCCGGGCCGCCGCCTGATTCACGCCCTGCCCAACTACCCCCTGGACGCGGTGCTGGCCAAGGCCCCCGACGTGATCACCTACGTGGAGCACGGGGTCTGCGACCTGGGCGTGGTGGGCAAGGACACGATTTTGGAGCAGGGCAGCCCCTTCTATGAGGTGCTGGACCTGGGCTTCGGCCGGTGCCGCTTCGCCCTGGCGGTCCGGGAGGGGACGGACTTCTACGGTACCTACAAGACCCGCCGCATCGCCACCAAGTACCCCAATGTGGCCCGCCGCTTCTTTGAGGAGAAGGGGATGGACGTGTCCATCATCAAGATCGAGGGCTCGGTGGAGCTGGCCCCCATTCTGGACCTGGCCGACGCCATTGTGGACATCGTGGAGACGGGGGCCACGCTGAAGGAGAACGGCCTGACGCCTATTGAGGACGTGGCCCCGGTGTCGGCCCGGCTGGTGGTCAACACCGCCGCCATGAAGCTGAAGCGGGATCAGGTGCTGGATTTCATCGAAAAATGCCGGCAGGGACTGGAGGGAGCCGAATGATTGACCTTGTGATTGCCGACGGCACGGCGGAGCGGGCGGTGATCGCCGCCATGCGGGCCCGGGCGGCCGGTGCCAACGCCGAAATTGAACAGGCGGTGTCCGCCATCATGGAGGACGTGCGCCAAAACGGCTATAAGGCGGTGGAGGCGTACTCCGTCCGCTTTGACGGCAAGGCCCCCTATGAAATTTCCTGGGAAATCCTGGACGCGGCCTATGCCGCCTGCGACCCGGCGCTGATTGTCGCCCTGGAGCGGGCTGCCGCCAACATCCGGGCCTACAATGAGAAGCTTCTGGCCAAAACGATGGAGTGGACCTCACCCGACGGGGGGACCGTGGGCCGGGTGGTCCGGGGCCTGACCCGGGTGGGGATCTATGTGCCCGGCGGCACGGCGGCCTATCCCAGCAGCGTGCTGATGAACGCGGTGCCCGCCAAGGTGGCGGGGGTGGAGGAGATCGTCATGGTGACGCCTCCCACCGAAAACCTCAGCGATCCCGTCCTGGCGGCCGCCAGAATCGCCGGAGTGGACCGGGTGATCGCCGTGGGCGGGGCCCAGGCCGTGGCCGCCCTGACCTACGGCGCGGACTGGATTCCCCGGGTGGATAAGCTGGTGGGTCCGGGCAACGCCTATGTGGCCGCCGCCAAGCGCATGGCCTATGGCGGGCTGGACATCGACATGGTGGCCGGGCCCTCCGAGGTGCTGGTGATTGCCGATGAGACCGCCAATCCCAAATATGTAGCCGCCGACCTGCTCTCCCAGGCGGAGCACGACAAGCTGGCCTCCGCCGTTCTCCTCACCACCAGCGCCAAGGTGGCCGAGGCGGTGGACCGGGAGATCGCCCGCCAGTGCGGTTATCTGGAGCGGTCCGAGATCATGGCGTGCTCCCTTCGGGACTACGGCTGCGCCATTGTGTGCAGCGATCTCAGCCAGGCTGCGGCGCTGGCCAACGAGATTGCCCCCGAGCACCTGGAGATCGTCACCGCCCGCCCCCGGGATCTTCTGCCGGCGATCAAAAACGCGGGGGCGGTCTTTTTGGGCGAGTGGTCCCCGGAGCCGCTGGGGGACTACATGGCCGGGCCCAACCACGTGCTGCCCACCTCGGGCACCGCCCGGTTCTTCTCCCCGCTGTCGGTGGACAGCTTCCTCAAAACCATGAGCGTGGTGGCCTACAGCCGGGAGGCGCTGGCCGCCGTCAAGGACCCGGTGATCGCCCTGGCCCGGGCGGAAAAACTCACCGCCCACGCCAACTCCATCCAGGTCCGCTTTGAGGGTGGGGAGGGCATGCGATGAGAACAGCGTCCATCACCCGGGAGACGAAGGAGACCTGTATCTCCGTCACCCTGAGCCTGGACGGGGGAGCGGTGTCTGCGGATACCGGCATCGGCTTTTTCGACCACATGCTCACCGCCTTCGGCTTCTACGCAGGCGTGGGCCTGACCGTCACCGCCAAGGGGGACCTGCATGTGGATCCCCACCACACGGTGGAGGACGTGGGCATTGTCCTGGGGCAGGTTCTGCGGGAGGCCCTGGGGGACAAGGCGGGCATCCGCCGCTTCGGCGAGGCCCACATCCCTATGGACGAAGCCCTGTGCCGCACGGTGCTGGATTTTTCGGGCCGGGCCTTTCTGGCCTTCGACGCGGCGATGCCTCAGGAGAAAATCGGGACCTACGATGCCTGCCTCACCGAGGAGTTTATGCGGGCGCTGGCCATGAACGGGGGGATTACCCTGCATATGGCGGCGCTCTATGGGAAGAACGCCCACCATATCACCGAGGCCCTCTTCAAATCCCTGGGTGTGGCCCTGCGGGAGGCCGCCCGGGTGACGGGCACGGGGGTGACCTCCACCAAGGGAGTGCTGTGAGCGGGGAGGTCCGGGCGGTGCGCCCGGAGGAGCTGGAGGCCCTTCTGGAGCTGTATACCCATCTCCATGAGGAGGCGGTTCCACCCGAGAGCCCGGCGCGTTCGGCCCTCTGGGCCGGCCTGCTGGCGGATCCCAACTACCATATTCTCGCCGCGGAGCGGGGCGGACGGCTGTGTGCAAGCTGCACCCTGGTTGTCGTCCCCAACCTGACCCGGGCCCTGCGGCCCTATGGACTGGTGGAAAATGTGGTGACCCGGCGGGACTGCCGGGGGCAGGGACTGGCCTCCGCCTGTCTGGCGCGGGCGCGGGAACTGGCGGAAGCGGCAGACTGCTATAAGCTTATGCTGCTGACCGGTGCAAAGGATGAGGCTACACTGCGCTTTTATACGCGGGCGGGCTATAACTGCACGGATAAAACGGCCTTTATCCAATGGTTGTAAGAGAAGAGGGAAGAGAGCGATGGGATATACGGCTGTGGTGGACTACGGCGTGGGCAACCTGAAGAGCGTCACCAACGCCATGCACTATCTGGGTCTTGAGACCCGCATCACCGGCGAGGCCGGAGAGCTGGAGCGGGCGGAGGCTATCATCCTCCCTGGAGTGGGGGCCTTCCCCGACGCGGCGGAGAAGCTGCGGGGGACCGGTCTGGACCGGGTGCTGATCGCCCAGGCGGGGAAAAAGCCCATTCTAGGCATCTGCCTGGGGATGCAGCTCCTTTTTGACCGGGGCGAGGAGGGGAGAGACTGTAAAGGACTCGGACTTGTCGGCGGAAATGTGGGGCGGATTGTGACCGAATACAAGCTCCCGCATATCGGCTGGAACAGCCTGCGCCTGCAAAACCACTCTCCTCTGTTTGCCGGACTGCCGGAGCATAGCTATGTCTACTTTGTCCACTCCTTCTGCGGCTATGCCGCCGGCGAGGAGGACGTGATTGCCCGCACGGAGTACGGTCCTTCGGTGGTGGCGGCGGTGGCGAAAAACGGGGTCTACGGCTGCCAGTTCCACCCGGAGAAGAGCGGCGAGGCGGGCCTGCAAATTTTAAGGAATTTCGGAGGGCTGAGCCGATGATTCTGTTGCCTGCCATCGACCTGAAGGACGGGAAGGCCGTCCGGCTCTATAAGGGAGATTTTGCCACGGTGCATCAGGTCTCCGACGACCCGCTGGCCACCGCCCGCGCCTTTTATCAGGCCGGGGCCCGGTACATCCACATGGTGGATCTGGACGGGGCCCGGGACGGGGTACGGAAAAACGGCGCCATTGTGCAGGCCGTGGCGGAGCGCTCCGGCCTGAAGGTGGAGCTGGGGGGCGGCATCCGCTCCATGGCCGATCTGGAGGCCGTCTTTGCCCTGGGGGTGTACCGGGCGGTGATCGGCTCGGCCGCCGTCAGCGACCCGGAGCTGGTCCGGGCCGCAGCGGAGCGGTACGGGGACCGGATCGCCGTGGGCGTCGACGCCCTGGACGGGGTGGTCCGGACCGCAGGCTGGGAACAGTCCGCCGGGCTGGACTATCTGGAGTTTTCTGGAAATATTGAGGCGATGGGTGTAAAGACGATCATCTTTACTGATATTGCCACCGATGGAATGCTCTCCGGACCCTCCTTCGTCCGGCTGAAGGCGTTGCAGACGGCCTACGGCGGGCAGATTGTGGCCTCCGGCGGGGTGTCCTGCAACGAGGACCTGCGGCAGCTGGCCGCCATGGGCCTCTACGGAGCCATCATTGGTAAGGCCTATTACGCTGGGACGGTGGATCTGGCCGCCGCTGCGGCAGAGAGCGGGCCGCAGGTGTGAAGGTTGCCGTGATCGGCTACAGCGGTGCAGGCAAATCCACGCTGGCCCGGGCCCTGGGGGAGCGGTACGGGATCCCGGTGCTCCATCTGGACGGGGTCCACCACGCCCCCGGCTGGCAGATCCGGGACCGGGCGGAGGCCCGGCGGCTGGTGCTGGATGTACTGGAGGAGCCGTCCTGGGTGATCGACGGGAATTACACCGGCCTTTTCTATGAGCGCCGGATAGCGGAGGCCGACCAGATCCTATTTTTGGATCTGCCCCGGCTGAGCTGTCTGACGCGGGTCGTGCGGCGGTTTCTGCGCTACCGGGGGAGGACCCGGGAGGATATGGCGGAGGGCTGTCCGGAGAAGCTGGACCTGGAATTTGTGCGGTGGATCCTGTGGGACGGCCGGGGCCGCCAGAAAAAGCGATGGCTGGAGGCGGGCCTGGCCCGGCGTCTGGACAAGGTCACGGTGCTGAAAAGTCAAAGACAAATCGACCGATATTGGGAGGAGCTCTCATGTTAGCCAAGCGCATCATCCCCTGCCTGGACGTGCGGGACGGCCGGGTGGTCAAGGGGGTCAACTTCGTCAATATCCGGGATGCCGGGGACCCGGTGGATCTGGCGAAATACTACTCCGATCAGGGGGCCGACGAGATCGTGTTCCTGGATATCACCGCCACCAGCGACGCCCGGGATACAGTGGCCGATGTGGTGGAGCGTACCGCCGCCCAGGTGTTTGTACCCCTCACCGTGGGGGGCGGCATCCGTACCCTGGAGGATTTCCAGCGACTTCTGCGGGCGGGGGCGGACAAAATCTCGGTCAACTCGGCGGCCGTGGCCGACCCCACCCTCATCGCCCGGGCGGCGGAGCGGTTCGGCTCCCAGTGTGTGGTGCTGGCTGTGGACGCCCGGAAGCGGCCGGACGGGTCCTATGAGGTGGTGGTGGCCGGAGGACGGAAGCCCACCGGCATCGACGCCCTCTCGTGGGTACGGCAGGGAGAGGCCCTGGGGGCGGGGGAGATCCTCCTCACCTCTATGGACGCCGACGGCACCAAGGCCGGCTTCGACCTGCCCATGACGAAGGCCGTCACCCAGGCGGTGGGCATCCCGGTGATCGCCTCCGGCGGCTGCGGCAGTCTGGCCCATTTTGCGGAGGTGTTTGAGGAGACCGGCTGCGACGCCGCTCTGGCGGCCTCCCTGTTCCACTTCGGGGCGCTGACCGTCCCCCAGGTGAAGGGCTACCTGCGTACAAAAAACATACTGGTGAGGGAATGAGAATGACCTTTGATCTGGATCTGCTCTTTCAAAAATCCGATTTAATCCCGGTGATCATTCAGGAGGCGGACACCCGGGAGGTCCTGATGTTGGGATTCACGAACCGGAGGGCGGCGGAGCTGACCCTGGAGACCAAAACCGCCTGGTTCTGGAGCCGCAGCCGGAAGACGCTGTGGAACAAGGGGGAGAGCTCGGGGCATTTTCTCCATGTCCGGGCGGTATATACCGACTGTGACACCGACACCCTGCTCTATCTCTGCAAGCCGGACGGCCCCACCTGCCACACGGGGGCGCGCTCCTGCTTTTTCAACCTGATTATGGAGGAACCCGAACATGAATGACACCCTGAAGCAGCTCTATCAGGTGGTGGAGGACCGGAAGGCCCACCCCCAGGAGGGCTCCTACACCTGTTATCTCCTGAACAAGGGGCTGGATAAGATCCTGAAAAAGGTGGGCGAGGAGTGCGCCGAGACCATCATTGCCGCCAAAAACGGCGTCCAGGCCGACACGGTGGGGGAGATCGCCGATCTCATCTACCACCTGACGGTGATGATGGCAGCCCAGGGCATCCCCCTGGCGGAGGTCCTGGCGGAGCTGGACCGCCGCAGCGCCAAAATCGGCAATCTCAAGCAGATGCACGTGTCGGATCACGCCACCTGAGACGGTAAAGGCCGAAAAATCCCTCTGGATTGCTCCAATCCAGAGGGATTTTTGCACGCCGGCGCATGGTACAGCTTCTCAGAAGGCGCTCAGCAGCTCTTGACGGGTGAGGTTGGGGGTCCTCATGTGGGCGACAAAGAGCCGGTAGAGGCGGGACAGGTAGTTCCAGGTGTCCCGGGTGATGACGCCGCCGCCAGAGCAGCCGTCGCACTGGCCCAGCCAGCACACGTTGCGGACCGAGGCCCCCTCATGGACCCCGTTGACCGGTCCGTCCTCCACCCCGTCCAGGACCTCGGAGAGGGCCCGGAACATGGCCTGAATGACCGGCAGATGGACCGAGCTGGTCCCCGGCTCGATGGTCAGGCTGCCGAAGGGGTAGCCGGCGCAGGGGAGGGGAACCGCCGTCTCGGCCAGAGCCTGGCGGTAGAGCTGGACGATAGCGGCCCAGGTCCCGGTGTCTACCACGCCGGTGACCGGCGGGTGAAAATCCCGCTGGAAGGTCATAACGGCCTCCAGCGTGGGCTCGTCAAATACGCCGGTGGGGATGACCTGGGGGAGGGTGCTGTGCTGGAACGCGATGGTCCGCAGCATGATCTGAAGGTGGAGTACCGGCTGGCCGGGCCGGAGGGTCTCGTGTGTGCGGGCTTCCATCAGTTGGCCCCTCCTCTCGTGTCCTCGGCGCCCAGCATGAGGGGAGCGCCGGGGTACTGGGTGATGTGGGAGACCTGGGGCCGGTCGGCCTCGGGGATAACGTTGGTGTAGGCGGAGACGGTGTCGGTGATCCCGGCGTAGACCCGGTAAATGGCGTTCCAGGTCCGCTCGTTCACCACGCCGTCCTGGGGAAGCCCGGCCATCTGCTGGAAGGCCCGGACAGAGCGGACGGTGGCGGGTCCGTAGAGGCCGTCCACGGCCGTGGCGGGCACAGAGCTGTAAAACTCCGCGATGACCGAGAGCATGTATTGCAGGACCTTCACGCCCTCGCCGGAGTCCCCCTCCCGCAGGGAGTCGGCATAGCGGAACTCATTGCGGTAGAAGGTCTGACCCTGGCTCACCAGCTCGGCCAGGCTCAGGACGCCCACGTAGAGGAAGACCATCTTGTACCAGGTGGCGCTGCCCACCACCCCGTCGGGGGTGAGGCCGAAGATCTCCTGAAAGCGGATCACCGACTGCTCAGTGTCCGGACCGAAAACTCCGTCTACAGGCTGGATGCGGGGAATGGCGGGGTAATTTTGGGCGATGCGGTTGAGCATCACCTGCATCTGGAGCACCGAGGGCCCCTGGGAACCCCGGCGCAGGGGGGCGCCCGGATAGGAGGTCTGGATTCCCGTCACCGGCGCGCCGGTGACCAGCTCAATGTTGTCGCCGTAGTAGCGGCGCAGGATCTCCATAGAGTCGTAGCCCTCCTCGGCCAGGGCCTGGCTGCCCCACTGGGAGAGGCCGTCGCAGGTGGTGGTGGTGCCGTTGCAGAATTTGGCGCTGAGGGGTTCCACGAAGCCGGTGCGGCGGATATAGCTGTTGAAAATTTCGTCCACCACCTGACTGATGTTTTCAAAGATGTTGCGGCCCTGGATGAACTTCTGATCGTAGGCCGTGCTGGCGGTAATCTGGAAGGGGTAGCCCCGGCTGGGGTAGAACTCGGTATAGACCCGGTTGAGGGCGAAGGAGATGATGGCCAGGATATTGGCCCGGATGGCGGCCGGGGCCCAGGTGGGGTAGATCTCGCTGGAGGCCACATTTTTTACATAGTCGGGGAAGGAGACGGTGACGTTCTCCGCGGCCGAGTCGGGGGGGCCCATATGTACAGTGATGGTCTGGGGCACATAGGGAATGACGGTTGGGGGCATAGGCTTCCTCCTTTATAGATCCTGGGGGCTGTTCTGTACCACCTCCGCCCGGGACTGGAGGGGGGATTGCTCGGGCAGGGGGATCAGCGCCAGTGCCTGGAAGGTCTCGGTATTGGGGAAAATCTGCACGTCCTCCGCCCGCAGCAGCTCAAAGCCGGGGGATTCCACCCACAAGTCGCACAGGGCGTAGGGGACCGGGCCGCCGGGGCTCAGCCCCTCGCCGGGCGCGGGGGTGGGGATGGTGACTGGGGCGGTGAGCCCGCTCTCGTCCGAGACGCGGACTGCCAGCAGCACGTGACGGCCGTCCGCCCCCTTCTGGGTGACGGCCACCGTGGCGCCGGGGATGGGAATCTGGGCCCGGGAGGTAAACACCCGGGTGACAAGAGTTCCGGTTGATTCCAAAATCAGCTGCCTCCTTTACAGTTGCGATCCCTCCAATCTATGCCGGGGCGGGGATTTGGTTGACATTGCCCCCCGGTTGCGGTAAACTAAACGGGAACCGGTTGCGGCCGGCCATCCGCCGCAGCCTGCGGCAACCCGGAACGGATGTGACGCCATGAAAAAGCAGAGGGTCTCCAGCGCGGTGATCCGCCGTCTGCCCCGGTACTACCGGCACCTGAGCGATCTTCACGACGTCGGGGTGGTGCGGATCTCCTCCAGCGCCCTGGCCGGGTCCATGGGCCTGACCGCCTCCCAGATCCGGCAGGATCTCTCCTGCTTCGGCGGGTTTGGCCAGCAGGGCTATGGCTACAACGTGGAGAACCTCCGAGGGGAGATCGCCGACATCCTGGGTATGGAGCGGGGACACTCGGCCATCATCCTGGGGGCGGGCAACCTGGGCCGGGCCCTGATGGAGAATTTCCATTTCGACCGCAGCGGCTTTGCCCTCACTGCGGCCTTCGATATCCGTCCCGAACTGGTGGGGCGGACCCTGTCCGGCGTGCCGGTTCATCACATCGACACCCTGGAGGGGTACTTACAAAGCAACCGGGTCAGCGTGGGGGTGCTCACCGTGCCCAGCAGCGCGGCGGCCGCCATTGCCGAGCGGCTGGTCAAGGGCGGGGTCCGGGGACTGTGGAATTTTACCAATACTGAGCTGGCTGTCCACGGGCCGGAGGTGGTGGTGGAGGACGTCCACTTTGCCGACAGCCTTTTGGCCCTCAGCTACATGATTACGGAGGAGACATGAAGAGATTTGCCGCCCTTGTGCTGGCCGGGGCCGTCCTGGCCGGCTGCGCCGCCGGATACGCCGCAGGCGGAACCGCCGGAGACCCGCTGATCTCCCTGCGCTACCTGACCGGTACCTGGCTTCCCGGCCTGAGGACCCAGGCGGAGGAGCGGGTGGAAACCACCTCCGATCGGGCCTATCAGACTGCTCTGGCCGCCCTGAACGACTGCCGTACCGCCGCCGGAGGTCAGCCGGAGGGGGGCGCGGCGGCCTCCAGCGGCCTCACCGACCGGCGGGTGAAGCGGGGGGATATGATCCGGCTGCCCACCGGCTCGGGGCTGCTGCTGCTGGCAGGGAGCGCCCAAGTAATCTACGCCGGGGGTGCGGTGGTGGACGTGACCGACGGACTGACCGTGGGCTCCAGCAGTGCCCTCACCCCCCGGCACCGCTATCTGGCCGCAGAGAATACGGCCGCCTCCGTGTCCATCACCTCAGACACTGCGGTGATCTGCCTGGAGGGGGCCTGCACCATCACCCCCAGCGGCGAGGTGGATTACAACGCCCTGGCCGGCGCCCTGCGGGACATGGGGATGTTCAAGGGGAGCGATCTGGGCTATGGCTCTGGCTACGACCTGGAGCGGGCCCCAACCCGCATTGAGGGACTGATCATGTTTCTGCGCCTCCTGGGGGAGGAGCAGGCCGCCCAGGCCTATACGGGGGACTGTCCCTTTGTGGATGTGCCCGACTGGTGCCGGGCCTATACCGCCTACGCCTATGCCCAGGGCTATACCAAGGGGGTGGGCAAGGACGCCGCAGGCCGGATGATCTTTGGTCCCCAGAACACCATCACCGCCGGGGAATATGTGACCTTCCTGCTGCGGACCCTGGGCTACCGGGACAGCGGCGCAGACCCCGATTTCGCCTGGAACACCTCCCTGGCCAAGGGCCGGGAGACCGGGGTGCTCACGGAGCTGGAGTACCAGCGGCTGACGGAGCGGCCCTTCCTGCGGGCCCAGGTGGCCTACTTGTCCTACTTCGCCCTGACGGCCCCGCGAAAGGACGGCGGCATCCTGTTGGACAGCCTGGACAGCCGGGGGAGCATCGACCGGGCCGCCGTGGAGGCCATCATGGCGGGGGTGGAGGTCCAGCGCCTGATGTAGCGGCTGGACAGATGGTTGGGAGCCCTATAAAGGCAGAAGTCCCGGATTCTCTTTCAGAGAATCCGGGACTTTTTAGCCGGTTGGAGCAGGATCTGCCGCTCTGGCGGTCAGACAGGGGCCTAATCATCCACCGGATCGAAGGGGGGTAGGTCCCGGTCCTGGGGGATGGCGTCCCCCTCGAAGGGCAGCTCCTCGGGGACTGGATCGGCGGCGGGGGGAGGCTGAAGCCCCTGCTTGAACTGCATCTCCTGCCACTGCTCCTTGGTGATGAGGACCTGCCGGGGCTTGGAGCCCTCAAAGGGCCCCACCACGCCCTTTTCCTCCATCTGGTCCACCAGGCGGGCGGCGCGGGAGTAGCCCAGTTTCAGGCGGCGCTGGAGCATGGAGACGCTGGCCATGCCGGTGTCCACCACCA
>CANSQX010000082.1 GCA_947649225.1 uncultured Flavonifractor sp. | reverse complement strand
TTATGATGCCTCCATTCTATCACAATCCCCTTGCCTTGTGTAGACGCTATCTAGGCCTTGTTTGAAAAATGTCAAATTTTAAACAAGACCTAACTTCTTACAGATAGGAGCAACAGAATGGGAAAAGTGATTGCAGTTTGCGTCAGCGAGAAGAAGGGGACGCAGAAAAAGAATGTGGACTCCGCCCAGCTGGTGGCGGACTGGGGCATCGAACACGACGCCCACGCCGGGAACTGGCACCGGCAGGTGTCTCTCCTCTCCTACGAAAAGGTGGAGGAGTTTCGGGCCCGGGGCGCCGTGGTGGACGACGGGGCCTTTGGGGAAAATCTGGTCATCTCTGGCTATGACTTCAAAACCCTCCCCGTCGGGACCAAATTCCGGTGCGGCGACGTGCTGCTGGAGCTCACCCAGATCGGCAAGGAGTGTCACGCCCACTGCGCCATCTACCACGCGATGGGGGACTGCATCATGCCCCGGGAGGGCGTGTTCACCCGGGTGCTCCGGGGGGGCGTTGTGTCGGTGGGCGACGAATTTGTGATTGCAGAGGAGGATGCCTAATGTACCGTGCGGCAGTGATTACCCTCAGCGACTCCGGCTACGCCGGGAACCGGGAAGATAAGAGCGGCCCCGTCATCCAGGAGCTGGTGACTGCGGCGGGCTACCAGGTGGTCTCCGCCCAGCTGCTCCCTGACGATTCCGCTCTGCTCCAGGCTGCGCTCATCGCCCTGTGCGACGGGGATCAGGCCGATCTGATCCTCACCACCGGCGGCACCGGCTTCTCCCCCCGGGACTGCACCCCGGAGGCCACCCTGGCCGTGGTGGAGCGCCCCGCCCCCGGTATCGCCGAGGCCATGCGCTGGAACTCTCTGCAAATCACTCCCCGGGCCATGCTCAGCCGCGCCGCGGCGGGCATCCGCAAGGGGGCTCTCATTGTGAATCTCCCCGGCAGCCCCAAGGCGGTGAAGGAGTGCCTGGCGTTCATCCTTCCCTCCCTGGCTCACGGCCTGGAGATTTTGAAGGGCGACGCCAATAACTGCGCCCGCTAGGCACAAATCCTACGGACCGAAGGGAGGCTGAGAGATTTTTAACCCCCGCCTATATTCCGTCGCCGGGCCTCAAATCCGGAGGTTGCCACCGCAGTGCGGAGCGGGACGGAAGTTCTTTTGCTCCCTTTTCTTTCAAGAAAAGGGGGGATCCGCCCCTGTCTGCGCACTCCGTTACCGGGCTTCAAATCCGGAGGTTGCTACCGCAGTGCGGAGCGGGACGGAAGTTCTTTTTGCCTTCTTTTTCTTTCAAGAAAAAGAAGGGGCTTCGAGCCTGTGCTCCTAAGGTGCTGTGCCGCGCTATGGAAGCAGGCCGATGGGCCGTACTGGAAACGGACGTGCCTACCGTTTGTAAAGGAGTTTTTATCATGAAAAAAGTATGTTCTCTTCTGCTTGCGCTGTCCCTCATGTCTGTCCTGGCCGCCTGCGGCGGCACGCAGCCCGGCGCCTCCGCCAGCCCCACGCCAGTCCCCGCCGCTACCCCCGCGCCCGCGGCCGAGCCGGTGGAGCTCATCGTCTTCGCCGCCGCCTCCATGACCGAGACCATGAACCAGATCGCGGAGCTGTACAAGGAGATCGCCCCCCACGTGACCCTGGTGTATAACTTCGACTCCTCCGGCACCCTGAAAACCCAGATCGAGGAGGGGGCCGACTGCGACCTCTTCATCTCAGCAGCCCAGAAGCAGATGAATCAGCTTGACGCCTCCAGGGACGCGGAGGGCGGCAACCCGGACGGCCTGGACTTCGTGCTCCAGGACACCCGGGTGGACCTGCTGGAGAACAAGGTGGTCCTGATCGTCCCGGCGGGCAACCCCGCGGGCGTGACCTCCTTTGAGGACGCTGCCTCCGGCAAGGTGTCCCTGATCGCCCTGGGCAACTCCGATGTGCCCGTGGGCCAGTACTCCGAGGAGATCTTTACCTCCATGGGGGTGTGGGACCAGCTCAACAGTGCGCAAAAGATTACCTTCGGCACCAATGTGAAGGAGGTCACCTCCCAGGTGGCCGAGGCCGCGGTGGACTGCGGCGTGGTATACGGCACCGACGCCTGCTCCGCCGGGCTGGAGATGGTGGCCGAGGCCCCCGCCGGGAGCCACACGCCGGTGATCTATCCCGCAGCCGTCCTTAACATCTCGAAGCATGAAGACGAGGCCCGGGCCTTCCTGGACTTCCTGCAAAGCGACGCCTGCTCCGCCGTGTTCGAGTCGGTGGGCTTCTCCATCCCCGGCTGATCCTCCCAACGCGGGGCGCGGCGGCAGACTGCGCCCCGCAGCTTTTGACGAAGGCAGGTGCCCTATGGACTGGTATCCTCTCTTAAACTCCCTGCGCATCGCCCTGATCGCCACGGCCTGCACCTTTTTCCTGGGCATCCTGGCCGCCCACTGGGTGTCCCGGCTTCCCAGGGGAATCAAGGGCGTGCTGGACTGCGTGCTGACGCTGCCGCTGGTGCTCCCGCCCACGGTGGTGGGCTTTTTCCTGCTCAAGCTGATGGGCCCCAACGGCCCCATGGGCCGCCTGCTCCTGGCGCTCTGGAACAAAAAAATCACCATGACCTGGCACGCCTCCATCCTCGCCGTGGTGATCGTCACCTTCCCCCTCATGTACCGGACGGTGCGGGGAGCGTTCGAGGCCTTCGACCAGAACCTGATCCACGCCGGACAGACCCTGGGCCGCTCCAACACCTGGATCTTCTGGCGGGTCCTCCTCCCGGGCTGCAAGCAGGGGCTCATGGCCGGAACCGTGCTGGCCTTCGCCCGAGGTCTGGGGGAGTACGGGGCCACCAGCATGGTGTCCGGCTACACCCCCGGCCGCACCGCCACCATCTCCACCACCGTCTACCAGCTCTGGCGGGAGGGGAACGACGCCCAGGCCTACCAGTGGGTGTTGGTCAACCTGGCCATCTCCTTCGCGGTGCTGGTCTCCATCAACCTGCTGGAGCGGAGGCAGAAAAACCGCCGCTGGCCGGTGGGCGACTCGGAGGTGTAGCTATGACCCTGAGCATCGACATCAGAAAGCGGTTTGAAAAATTCAAGCTCAGCGTCTCTCTGGAGGCCGGTGTGCAGGTCACCGGCCTGCTGGGGGCCTCCGGCTGCGGCAAGAGCATGACGCTCAAGTGCGTGGCCGGCATCGAGACCCCCGATGAGGGCCGGATCGTCCTGGGGGACCGTGTGCTCTTCGATTCGGCGCGGCATATCAACCTCTCCCCACAGCAGCGGCGGGTGGGCTATCTGTTCCAGAGTTATGCCCTCTTTCCCAACATGACGGCAGCCCAGAACATCGCCGTGGGGGGGCGGGACAGGCACCGGCGGAACGAGACGGTGGAGCGCCTGATCGCGTCCTTCTATCTGGAGGATCTGGCGGGCAAATACCCCCGCCAGCTCTCGGGTGGCCAGCAGCAGCGGGTGGCGCTGGCCCGTATTCTGGCCAGCGAACCGGAGGCACTCCTCCTGGACGAGCCCTTCTCCGCCCTGGACAGCTACCTGAAATGGCAGGTGGAGCTGGAGCTCATGGACCTGCTGGCCCAGTTCAGCGGCCCGGTCCTCTTTGTCACTCACAGCCGGGACGAGGTCTACCACCTGTGTCAGAGTGTCTGCGTGCTCAACAAGGGCCGCTCCGAGGCCGTCCAGCCGGTGCAGACTCTCTTCGAGTCCCCCGCCACCCTGTCGGCCTGCCTGCTCTCGGGCTGCAAAAATATCTCCCGGGCCCAGGCCCTGCCCGGCGGACGGGTGCGCGCCCTGGACTGGGGGACCGAGCTGGCCTGCGCCCATCCCCTCCCGGACCGCCTGGCCTATCTGGGGATCCGGGCCCACTACCTCCGCCCCGTGGACGGCCCGGGGGAAAACCGCATCCTCTGCCCCGTCCTGCGGGTGGTGGAGGACGTCTTCTCCACCGTGGTCATGCTGGCCACCCCCGGCGGAGCGGCGGGCTATAGCCGGCTGCGCATGGAGCTCCCCAAGGAGGACTGGGCCGCCCTGGGCCGCCCTGGGGCGATCTGGCTGGAGCTCCGTCCCGGCGACCTGCTGCCGCTGACCGATCCGTTTTCCTAAAGGGAAACGGATCCGCCCGCACCGCAGCGTGGTGCGGGCGTTTTTTACGGGCCGCCTGTGCCGGTGTCCTTGAAAAATTATGCAGAACATCAAGCATTACTCATTGCGGCGCCCTGCGGGGTGTGGTACAATAGACCTATTATTCTTACAGACAACGAGGTGTCCCGTGGAGATAGGCGGTGTAAGCATCGAGGGGGCTCTGGCGCTGGCCCCTATGGCGGGGGTGACCGATCTGGCCTTTCGGACGATCTGCCGGGAGCTGGGAGCCGGATACACGGTCACAGAGATGGTGAGCGCCAAGGCCCTGTGCTATCAGGACAAGAAATCCCTTCCCCTCCTCCGGCTGGGGGAGGAAGAGCAGCCGGCCGCCGTCCAGATCTTCGGCAGCGATCCGGCCTGTATGGAGGAGGCCGCCGCCATCGCCCTGGAGCAGTCGGGGGCCGATATCATCGACATCAACATGGGCTGTCCGGTGCCCAAGGTGGCCCAGAGCGGGGACGGCTCCGGCCTGATGCGCCGCCCCGAGCTGGCCGTCCGGGTGGCCGAGGCCGTGGTCCGGGGGGCGGCCGGCCGGCCGGTCACGGTGAAGTTCCGCCTGGGCTGGGACAAGGGCTCCATCAACTGCGTGGAGTTCGCCCGGGCTATGGAGGGGGCGGGGGCCTCCGCCGTGACCGTCCACGGCCGCACCCGCGCCCAGATGTACAGCGGCACGGCCAGCTGGGACTGGATCCGGGCCGTGCGGGAGGCGGTCTCTATCCCGGTGATCGCCAACGGGGACGTGTTCTCCCCCCGGGACGCGGTGCGGATTTTGAAGGTCACAGGGGCGGAGCTGGCCATGATCGGCCGGGGCTGCTTCGGCAACCCCTGGCTGTTTCAGCAGGCCCGGGCTGCCCTGGCGGGGGAGGAGATCCCGCCCCTGCCCCCTCTGGCGGAGCGGTGCGACACGGCGGTCCGCCAGATCCGGCTGGCCGCCCAATATAAAGGGGAGCACATCGCCTGTCTGGAGGCGCGTAAGCAATACGCCTGGTATCTCCGGGGCGTGCCCCACGCGGGCTACTATAAGGAACAGCTCTGCCGGGTGAACACGTTGGAGGAGATCGACCGGATCACAGCGGGGATCAAGCGGGATCTGGCGTAGCCGGTCCCCGGAAGCAGAGGCGAAAGGCAGGTGAAAGAGGATGCGCACGGACGAGCAGGCCCTGGTGGAGGCCGCCCGGGCCGGAGATCAGGACGCCTTTGCGGCCCTGGTGGAGGCCAATCAGAGCAAGATCTATAACCTCGCCCTGCGCATGACGGGCAGCCCGGAGGACGCCGCCGAGCTGACGCAGGAGACCTTTTTCAACGCCTGGCGGGGGCTGGGGCGGTTCCAGGGGGAGAGCGCTTTCTCCACCTGGCTCTACCGGCTGGGCTCCAACGCCTGTATCGACTTTCTGCGGCGGGAGAAGCGGCGCCGGCAGATCTCCCTCACCGTCCCCCTGGACGGCGGGGAGGAGGAGCGGCAGGCCGAGCTGCCCGACTGGCGCTACAGCCCAGAGCGGCAGGCCGAGCAGCAGGAGCTGCGGGAGGCCCTCCAGGCCGGGCTGGACGCTCTCACCCCTGAGCACCGGCAGGTGCTGGTCCTGCGGGAGATCCACGGCCTGAGCTACGGAGAGATCGCCGCCGCCCTGACTCTGGAGGAGGGCACCGTCAAATCCCGCATTGCCCGGGCCCGGCTGGCCCTGAGAAAATATCTTGTGGAAACCGGGAACTTTCCCGCCTGCGCGTCGTCTAGTAGAGCAAAAGGACGTCCGGAGTAACACGCTCCGCCCGCCGCGAAAGAAAGAAGGAGGTGATCCTGCATGAGTTCCTGCGATGAGGCGCTGGATCTGATATCCGCCCGGCTGGACGGCGCCCTGTCCGCCGGGGAGGAGGCCGCGCTGGAGGCCCACCTGGCTCTCTGCCCGGCGTGCAGGGCCCTCCTGGCCGACCTGGAGGAGCTCCACGGCGTCCTGCCGGAGCTGTGGACAGAGCCCCCCGCCGATCTCACGGACCGGGTGATGGACCGTATCCGGACCGAACCCTCCGCCGCCTCCACCCGGCGGTCTGTCCGGCGGTGGAAACAGTGGCTCTCCATGGTGGCGGTCTTTGCCGTGATCCTTCTGGGTGCGGGCGGACTGCGCTGGCTGAGCGCGGGCTATCTGGGGGCCGGATCCAGCGGCGGCGCGGCCCCTGCGGCGGGCGCACCCGCCGCCCCTGCGGGCGGGCAGATGGAGGCCGTATGTAGCGGCAACAGCGTAGCGCCGGAGGTGGTCGCAGACGCCCCCCTGGAGGATCTCCCGGGGCCGGACACCGTGGACGGCGCCGCGCCCCTGTGCATCCCCGCTTCGGCCCCCGCTCCGGAGCCGGACACTGGGGCCGAAGCAACAGTGACCGCAAAGAACCCCGACGGCAGCCGGATCGCCGAAGCCGGGAACAGTGCGGATACGGGGGATACCCAGGCTACGGCCGCATTCGCGCTCCTCTGTGCGGAGCCGGAGCTGGCCGGGCTTGTATCCGCCGGACCTCTGCCCGGGCAGGAGGAGACTGGCCTTCTGCTCCGGCGTGCAGAGGATGCGCAGGGAGACACCCCGGCCTATGCCGCTCTTCTCTGCGTGGATGCAGAGGGCACGGAGGTCCACCTCCACATCTGGGCGGAGGAACGCGCCGCCTGGGCGGATCAGTATGCGATCTGGACAGTTACCCGGCTGGAGGACGGAACTGCGGCACTCCAATCGGAGCAGGCCGGAGACTGCGCCCTGTGCGTCCTTCCCACTATTTTGGAATGACCGGCCGCCCGGAGGGGGCGGCCGGTTTTTGTGCGGAGGGGCCCCGTTTATGTAGGGGGGCCGTCTCGGCTTCCGTTCCGGGAGCCCTGATGAAGGGGGAGGAACAAGGAGCCGCCCCTGCAAATCAAAAATGCACGAGAGGACGCTCCCCGCTCGAACCCCTCTCTTGAACCCATCCCGCTTTCGTGGTATACTTACCATATACTCAGTGCAACAACGGGTGGAAAGGGGGAATACGCCGTGGAGCTCGACATCACCCAGAAGCAGACCCAGACGCTCTCACCGCAGATGATGCAGTCCATGGAGATCCTACAGATGGGCTCGCAGGAGCTGCTGGAATATATTGAGGAGGCGGTCCAGGAGAACCCGGTGCTGGAGGTGGAGGAGCAGTACGGCCGGGACGAGACCGAGCAGCTCCAGCGTAAGATGGAGTGGCTGGAGTCCACCGATGTGCAGAACCGGGTTTATCTCCAGCAGGACGCCGAGGACGCGGGGGATCCGGTCTCCCGCTATGGTGCGGTGGATGAGCGGGAGGAGACCCTCTATTATTACGTCCTCTCCCAGCTCCGGGTGCTGGAGCTGCCCCGGGAGGTGCTGGAGACGGCCGCCCTGCTGGTGGAGAGCCTGGACGGAAACGGGTGGCTGGACGAGCCCCTGGCTGCCCTGGCTGCCGAGCTGGGCCGCCCGGAGCCCCTGCTGGAGCGGGCCCTGGAGGTGGTGCAGTCCCTGGAGCCCGCCGGCGTGGGGGCCCGGACTCTGTCTGAATGCCTGTGCCTCCAGCTCTCCCGCCGCCGTCCCACGCCCCAGCTGGACCTGGCTATCGCCCGGGACCACTTGGATGCCCTGTCCAAGGGCCGCTATGGACTCATTGCCCGGGAGACCGGGGCCTCTCAGGAGGAGGTGCGGGCCGCCTGCACCCGGATTCGGGCCCTGAATCCCCGGCCGGGCACCGGTTTTGCCGCCCGGGAGAATCTGACCTATATCTCGCCGGATATTATTGTGGTCAGCTTCCCGGACCACTTTGAGCTGCTGACCAACGACTACTTTTTCCCCACCCTGAGCATCAGTGGTTACTATACCAGGATGCTCCGGGAGAACAGCGACGCCGAGGTGAAGGAGTACCTGACCGGAAAGGTCCGGCAGGCCAAGTGGATGGTGCGGGCCGTGGAGCAGCGGCGCTCCACTCTGATGGCCTGCGCCCGGTGTATCCTGGACCTTCAGGAGCCCTTCTTCCGCCAGGGACCGGGGCACCTGGTGCCGATGTCCCTGGCCGACGTGGCCCGGCGGCTGGAGGTCCACGAGTCCACCGTGAGCCGGGCGGTGAAGGATAAGTACATCCAGTGCTCCCAGGGGGTGTACCCCCTGAGCTACTTTTTCTCCCGGGGTCTGGGGCCCGCCGGGGAGGAGCGGGGGGAGGGCACGTCCCCGGATTTTGCCAAGTCCCTGCTCAAGAGGCTGATCGAGGAGGAGGACAAGCGCCGCCCCCTGTCCGATCAGAAGCTCTGCGAACGGATGGCGGAGCAGGGCTGCACCCTCTCCCGCCGGACAGTGGCCAAATACCGGGACGAGCTGCGCATTCCCAGCACGACAGGGAGGAAGCGCTATGAGTGAGTGGGAGAGCCTGGCGTTCTGCGGCCCTGCGGTGCCTGCGCTTCAGGACATGTCCAAGCGCCGCCGGGCGGCGGCGGTCCGGGACATGTCCGGCAACTGTGCGGCGGGGGAGGCCCTGCCCCAATGATCCGGCGGCTGGCTCCCATGGCGGGACCGGACGCCTCAAAACCGGAGGTAGTATGAATTATAAGGCAGTTTTGTTCGACTTTGACTATACCCTGGGGGATGCCACCGAGGCCATTGTGGCGGGCTTTACCCACGCCTTCCGGGAGATGGGGCATCCCATCCCCGGCCGGGAGGCCATCCGGGGCACCGTGGGTCTGATGCTGGAGGACGCCTATACGGAGCTCTCCGGCGAGGCCGCTCCGGAGCGTCAGGCCCAGTTCCGCAGGTACTTTATGGAGGTGGGCCGCCCCATGCAGCTGGCGGGAGTCCCGCTCTTCCCCGGGGCGAAGGAGCTCCTGCTGGCCCTGCGGGAAGCCGGCGTCCCTGTGGGGGTGATCAGCAGCAAGCGGACCGAGACCCTGGCCGCCATCCTGGACAAGCATGGGCTGGCGGAGATCCTGTCGGTGCTGACTGGCGGGGACCAGGTGGAGCAGCCCAAGCCCGATCCGGAGGGGCTGCTGGCCGCCGTCAAGTCCCTGAACCTGCGGCCGGAGGAGGTTCTCTACTGCGGGGACACGGTGATTGATGCAGAGACCGCCCGCCGGGCTGGAGCCCGGTTCTGCCCCGTGCTCAACGGCGTCACCCCTGCCGAGGCTTTCGCACCCTTCCCATGGGAGCATGTGGCCAGCGACCTCATCGAGCTGCGCCGCTGGCTGGGGGTGTGAGCCCGCTGCCGGGCGGGAGCTGGCTCCCTCTAGGCAGGAAAGCAGGAAACTGCACGGGATAAGCGATAGCCTGTTTGTCAACCGTCAAAACGCCGCTTTCAGGCGCCTTTTTCCGCCGGGACCGCGTTGATTTGACTTGAAATCTGCCGGGATTCCTGCGTTAAAACCGCTTGCCGGAAAAAATCCCTCGCCGTTGGACATAGCCCTATTTTTTAAACAAAGCCCAAGCCCCCGGAGCGGCTTCCAGCCGCTCCGGGGGCTTGTTGTCTGCACCAACGGCGGCGGGGTGGAATAGGATAGGGCAGCCACGAAAACGGAGGGAGCATGTCATGAGAAACGAGCTGAATTTTTGGGTGGTGGGCGGCGATATGCGTCAGGCCAAGCTGGCCGAGCTACTGGCTGGAGACGGCCACACCGTACATACCTTTGGACTGGAGCGGCTGGGGCCTCTGCCGGAGGTGGAGGCCGAGACCCGGATGGAGGGGATCGCCCTGGCAGATTGCGTGGTGCTGCCTCTCCCGGCCGCCGGTGCGGGGAGCCTTCTCAATGCGCCCCTGTCGGCCGGGCAGTACCCTCTGGCCGGGATCTTGGACGCCCTGCGGCCGGACCAGGTGATCTGCGCCGGGCGGGTGGACGCCCCCCTGACTGGGATGGCCGCCGGACGGGGCCTCGTCCTCCACGACTACTTCCGCCGTGAGGAGCTGGCTGTGGCGAATGCGGTACCTGTAGCATGAGCGGTATAGCTACGCTGGATTTTTTCAGGAGAACCTTTGTGTAAAGATAATATGGAATAAACGCTCCAAATTGCGGGAAATTTCTCAAACAAAATTCTTCTAATTTAAGTGTTTTGGAGCGCAAACCCTGCCTCCCGGCAGACCTGTTCTGCATCTGTGATTGATTGATCCACAGCCACACTATTGATGGTATTTAACTCTTTCTTACTTTTTGCCTGCAAAACCAGCGGAACCTTACACATCTTATACAACAGGCTAACCAGTAAAGTAGCATTTTCCGTAGCCAACCGTTCCGCCGCAGTAAAATCGTTCCAATCCGTCTTATGCGTAATATTCACAATCCCGTCCAAAAGATTTAGATGTGACAAGTAAATATCATTGACTGGTGATAGGGTTGAGTAGTATTTATTTGCTGTACTGCCCAACTCCTTCATATAAGCACAAATCTTATTAATTTCCTTTTCTGCACACTTCATTTGAGCCCAGGCTTCGTCGGCCTTATTGGAAAGGGAAGAGCCTGTGATATTGAAAATAATTCCGCCAACAAGTATACCTACACCCAACGTGGCTGCACCAAGTATAGCTGTACCCAGAGCAATGTCACCTCCACCGGCCGCAATTGCACCGCCGCCAAGCGCTGCAAGAGTGGCATTTACAGCAGCGGCTCCACTGAGCGAGGCAATCGCTGTACCTGTTGACGCAGTTCTCAATGCCATCACTGCTGCAGTGGTTGCTCCTGTAGCGGCAAATCCGCCTGCTGTACCCACGGCCGCGCCGCCTAATCCTCCTAAAAGTACACCTGCACCAACCGAGACCTCTTTCAACTTTTCTCCATTATACTCTGGGATTACAACACCATCTTTTGTATACGGCACAAATTGAGGTCTTTTTTTAAATATATTGGTAAATTTTTCAAAACTATTTAAAATTTCAAGCTCTAGTTGTCCCAAGCGATCCATTTCGCCATTAGTCTCCGCACTTTGCCTCTCAAACCTTGCCAAATTTTGCTTGTGACATGAATCTGCATATTTCATAGTATCATGGGCTTCTTTCATCTTTACTGCACCATGAATTCCGCTCCCTAGTCCAGCAATACCGGCCACGGCAGCTCCAATTCCTAAAATCAAGGGTAAGGGCATAATTAACTCCTCCTCTTCATTATAAATGTTCCATTTTATTACACGCTTCATAATTTAGCCTGTAATAATCCTCTTTGCTGATAAAGCCCTTAAAGAATACATCATAACTTTCATCAATTCGGCACAGGAGTGGCCGAGCTTCATAGATACTGCAAAGAGAGTCCACCAGATACCTGCATACACCGTCGCCACGATCTAACGCCTCATATAACGGAGACAGGTTGACGTGTTGGCAGCACAAGCCGCATCGTTTGCAGTTAAACATCATTCAAACACCAGACAGGCCTGCTTATTAGTAATGAAAGCGTCAAAACTTTGGTATCCCTTCCAAGGAATTATGACTCCAATTTTGTATAATGCCCGTCTTAAAACAGCATTCAGTTCTTCTTCAGTATGCATAGCTGTAAGAGCTGAGGCAATATCATTATAAAAACAATTTCCTTTTTAAACTGTTCCATATCAACGTCCATCAGTTCAGCTGCATAGCGTTCAAAATAGTCAGCCTGTTGCCGATAATAATTAATTTCTGTTTCAATAGTAGGCAGTTTGTCTAAGACGTGAAAAAGTCGGTTCATGAGTTCATTACGGTCCAAAAAGTACAATAACGTGCAACTCAGTATACCTGTCACAAGAGCGCCACAGAAGGTTTGTATAATATCCCCAGCAACCGAAATCGCATCAATACCTAGCTTTCCAATTGCTTCACTCACAAGCACACCCGCTACAATACTGGATCCAGTTGCCAAAATCTTGGCAACTGCTCTCATCCGCTCCCCAAAGGTGTAATTATCCGGATTAATAAAGAGCACCTTTCCGGCTTCCACTAATGAGGCATAAGATTCCCGAATAATGCGGACTGTACGTTTTGCAGTTGTAAAGAAAATGTTGCACAGTGTGGTCGTAAGACTTGCAAGAACTCCTGCGGCGGTGCCACTGAAAAAGCGGGAAAAAAGATCGGCATATTTTTCTTTCGCTCGCTCAAATCCGCGTTTTAGGCCACAACCCAGTGCTGTCAAACACTCGCCGAGGTCAAAGCGGCTTTGCTCCTGTATACGTTGGAATTCTTCTTTGGCTGCAAACCACATCTCCGCAAATATAAATCCCAAAGCCCGTTTAGCGCCCATGGTTATGCCAACCTTAGCCGCCGCCGATGCCATATCCTTTGCAAATGCCGGACTTGTATAGTAGGCCCGCGCAAGTTTTGCCTCATATGCGTCTCTTACCGTGGCGTCTATTCTGCGCATATTATCCTGATTTGCCTCAACATCTTCAATTGGCTGCTTTTTTGCAAAAAAAACTGTCATAGAATCTGCCTTTTTGCTGCGGTTTATCTTTGGAGTAGTTGCCTGCAAATTTTCGGGACTGTTAGCTAACGCTTCCCCACTCAGACCAGCTAAGACCCGACCACGATCGTCGTGTATTTCCTTAGCGGGAATCACATGATCCAAATCCGACTTTTCATTAGGGGCGATTCGTTTTCCAGTGTACGCATCCACCAGCATACCACTTTGTTTTTGTTCCTTTAACTTCTTATTTCTGTCTATATA